>JACDEQ010000028.1 GCA_013816225.1 Armatimonadota bacterium
CAGCGATGGCGGCCACGAGCGCGCTCGTCAGCGTCCACAGGAGAAAGCTGCCCTCTTGAGCGGCCCAGGCCGCGCTGAAGCGGTAGACCGTGGGCATGTCCTTCTGGGTGTTATCGAAAACGTATTTGTATTCGTATTGCTGACAAAGGAGCAGCGCGGCGTGGACCCCGAACACGGCCAGGACGAGCGTTGCGCCTACGGTGAAAGCTATGCCGCCCGGGCGTTTCTTGTCGAGAATCCACAGAAGGGCCGAGGTGGCGAATGCGGCGATGGCGGCGAAAACGAGGCCTTTCCCCACGCTTCCGGCAAGCATGCCCAGTGCCGGTGGGTCGGGCAGCGGAGTCATTTAGGCTGCGGCAAGTAGTTCTCTTCTTCGGTTTCGTACTTGCTGGGGCATTGCGTTGTGATCTTGGCCGCGTGGAACTTGCCGCCCTCGTATCGGCCCTGGACGCTGGCCGTGGGGGCGGTGTCGAAGTTACCGGGCTTCATCCCCTTGTAGGTGACCGGGAGCGTATCCCCATGGTCGTCGATGAGGGTGAACTCGAAGAGTTCGTTTTGGATGGAGGCTCGGGCGGACGCATGGTCGATCTTGCCCGCGACGTGGACGGTCTCACCGCTTCTCTTGGCGGCGTCCTTGGCGGAGACGTATGGGCTGGCGTTGGCCATGAACGCATAAACGCCCAGTCCCAAGCCCGCGATAGCCAACACCGCCGCAATAATCGCCCCGGGTTTCACTTGGTTGCTATTTTAGTCTATTTCGGATCCCGAAACGCGTCATCACGACAAGTACGCCACAGGGGAATGTGACGTGATGACGGCTGCGGTCTTAGGCTCGCTGCACGCCGGTAGAGTAACCTCCAAGGCTGGACGCTCTCGGCGGCACGGACGCATGAAACGGTATTTCTATTCGAGTAGTATCAAACAGTTCCTCGGCCAGGACGCTAACGCCGTCCTTGGAACGCTGGCAGCGAACAATCCATTCACGCTCGAGATCACCCAAAAGGCTGCTTGGCTAGAGCAGATTTGTATCCTTCAGACTGCTCTTCGAGGCATCGAAGGTCAACTGTATTTCGAATATTCGATTCCACGAATGGGGCGGCGAATCGATGCCGTTTTGATAATCGGTCCAGTCGTATTTGTCCTCGAATTCAAGGTCGGCAAGGACACCTTCTATGTCTCCGATTCCGACCAGGTTTGCGACTACGCCCTCGATCTGAAGCACTTTCACGAGTCGAGCCACGCTCGACTTATCGCTCCGATCCTCGTCGCAACCGATGCACCGGATATCGACAATTCTATTGAGTTTTATAACCACCAGGACAACATGATTGTGCCGTTGCGGTGTAACAGTGGCAACTTGGAGAAGACGATTGCGAGCGTATCCGAGTTGGCGACCGGGGAACCTATCGAACCCTCGGTCTGGGAAGCCGGGCGTTACAGCCCAACGCCAACAATTGTCGAAGCCGCAATGGCTCTGTACGGCGGGCACAACGTCGTCGAAATTAGCCGCAGCGACGCAGGAGCCACGAACCTCGGAGTCACATCCGAGAGGGTGGCCGAGATAATCGAGCAAACCAGCGCAAACAAGGAAAAGGCGATTTGCTTTGTAACAGGGGTCCCTGGAGCCGGCAAGACCCTAGTGGGCCTAGATATCGCCACCAAGCATTTCGACGCGGAAAGCTCATTATATAGTGTCTTTCTATCCGGGAACGGTCCTCTAGTTGCGGTTCTGCACGAAGCGTTGGCCCGAGATGAGGTTCGTCGCGAGCGGGAGAGAGGCGAAAAACTTAGCAAAGGAAAAGCGCTAAGCAAGGTGAAGGCGTTCATCCAGAACGTTCACCATTTCCGCGACGAATGCTTGAGCGACCCGCGACCTCCAATTGAGCATGTAGCGCTCTTTGACGAAGCTCAGCGAGCTTGGAACTTGCAGCAAACGGCGAATTTTATGAAGCGAAAGAAGGGGATTGCCGATTTCAGCGCTTCGGAACCAGAATTCCTGATATCCTGCCTTGATCGGCATCAGGATTGGGCCGTAATTGTTTGCCTGGTTGGAGGGGGCCAGGAGATTAATACCGGTGAGGCGGGAATCAAGGCTTGGATGGAGGCAGTTGAAACAAAGTATCCTCACTGGAAGGTCTACATTTCTCCGCGCTTAACAGACTCCGAATTTGACGCAGGCGGCCTTGCATTCGGACCCACGGGAAATGTGAGGCACGACGAGAAACTACACCTTGGCGTCTCCATGCGCTCCTTTAGGGCCGAGAAGGTGTCGCAACTTGTCAAGGATCTGCTCGACCTTGACATCGCGTCGGCACGTGGGGGGCTGTTGGACTGCAGCAAGAAATATCCGATGGCGCTTACCCGGGATATAGATACCGCCAAGTCTTGGCTGAGGGAAAAAGCACGTGGAACGGAGAGGACGGGCATCGTCGTCTCCTCACAGGCGGAGAGACTTAGGCCGCAGGGGATTCATGTGAAGGCGCCCATGAATCCGGTGCATTGGTTCCTCGGAGGGAAGGAGGACGTTCGGTCTTCCTATTATCTCGAGGACGTGGCGACGGAGTTTCATGTTCAGGGGCTGGAGGTCGATTGGGCGTGTCGCTTGGGACGCCGATTTGAGGATTACGCCGGCCGGTTGGCAGCACTGGTCGTTCTCGGGCGATAGGTGGAGGAAAATTCATCAGGAGGATCGGCGGCGGTATCAGCTGAACGCTTACAGGGTGTTGTTAACGCGAGCACGTCAAGGCATGGTGATCGTTGTGCCCGCCGGCGACAAAGACGACCATACGCGCTGTCCATCCTTCTATGACCCGACGTTTGAATACTTGGCTGGTCTTGGTTTCGAGATCTTGCATTGAACAAGCCGTGACGGCTTTGTCACAAATGTGAGGGAGCTGCCGAATAAGAGCTCTTGACCGCTCCGTTTGTCGTCCTGGAGACAAACTCGTCGACACTCATACTGTTTAGGGTTTGTGCCTGCACACACGTGCTTGGTGCCGTCGATTGCGGCGGCAATGCATCTGTTTCTATACACGAGCCGCTAGCGAGGGCCTGCCATTACCTCGACGGCTTTATTGGCTCGGCTATTTGGGTTGACTCTTTGAAGACGTGAGCACTATAAAGAGTGCCTTGGGACCTAGAGAGCAGTTTTTTTGCGATGAGTGTCTTGAGTGCTTTGTCGCGCGGGGCGCTAGACTTCCAAAAATGTCTCACGGCAGGCAACCCAAAAATCAGCCGCGAACGTATAATATAGTAGACGTAAGTCTGCTATATTATACGTTCATGAGCGTCGTGGCGTTTGTAACGTTCGACGGCTTCTATGTGGCGGGGCTGTCGAGGATCGAGCCTGTTTTGGCGAAGGCGGTGGCGGTCGTTCGTGCCCGGAAGGTGCTGGATTCCTCCCCGGGCGCCCGCAAGATCGGCATACACCCGGGGATGGCGGCCTCGGAGGCGCGATACGCCTCCCAGGGCAGCAAGATGCGTTTCGTCGACTACCGGGAAAGCGACTATGCGGAGACTTCGGCGAGGTGGCTGGATATCTGCTGTGAGTACACGGCGATCATCGAGCCGGTGGAGCCGCACTGCGCTTTTCTTGACCTGAGCACGCTCGCCGGCGCGCGCGAGCTCGCCCTTGCGATGTCGGCGGATATCTATGGCGCCGTGCGCATCTGCCCACGGATCGGGATCGCCTCCAGCAAGCTCGTCGCGCGGCTGACCGGGCAGGTCATCCCCGAAGGCGGCGACGCCGGGTTTTTGGCGCAGCTGCCCATCGAGTCGCTTTGGATGGCGAAGCCCGAGCACCTGCGGCGGCTGAGTTTTTTGGGCTACCGCACGATCGGCGAGGTGGCGCGGCTGCCGCTCGAGGTGCTGCAAAAGCAGTTCGGCCAGGCGGGGCTGCAGATCTCGCTGTGGGTACGGGGGATGGACCGGACGCCTGTGCGGCCTTTGTACCCGCCGGAGGAGCTTTCCGCGCGGTTCACTTTCCCGCAGCCCGTGCGGTTAGATCAGGAGGTCGAGGCCGGGTTGAAGGCGCTCGCCGAGCACTTCGGATCGGTTTTGCGAACGCGCGATATGCAGACGAAGCAGATCGAACTGGAAGTGGTCTTCGAGGGAAACCGAGTAGAGAGTGCGGCGCGTTGTTTCGTGAACCCGATGCAGAGCCCGGGCGCTTTGCTGACGGGCTTGCGGCTGACGCTGCGGTTGGTTGCCCTTGGCTCGGAGATTTATTCGATTCGCGCGCGTTTTCCGAAAATCGAGCCATCGGACCGAAGCCAAATGACCCTGGACGCAACTGTGAAAGACGCGGAGAAGGCGAACGGCGCGATTAAACAATTGCAGGAAACCTTCGGGCAGGGAATTATCAAGCGCGCCGGTGAGGTGGAGGCGCCTCGGCGGCAGAAGTTTTTGAAAGCCTTTCTGGGGGGCGACGTTTTAGCTAGCCGGCCTCAGGGAAATGGCTCGGTGAAGCGCCGGCCAGCGAAGGATTCATGGACGTCTTAGCCCTGTGGCGCGAAAGCGGGAAATGGTGGGACGGCGAGGCCGAAAAGGAATGGGTTCGGTTCTTGGACGAGCACGGCAAGCTGGTCGAAGAATGCTGCGAGCTTAGTTTCGAGAAAGAGAGCATGCCATTTAAACGCGTGGCGGAGGATATTCCGACCTATACGGTGGATTATATGTTTCCGAATAGCCTTAAGCGCAATGCCGTATCCGCGGCCAAGGGTATTTCGCCGGGTGATAGAGAGCGGGCGGTGCATTTGCATTGCTTGTCGGCGCTTTCTTTCGGACGCAGCTCGATGCATCCCGAGCAGATCGCGGCGCTTGCGCATATTTACGGGATGAAGGCCGTCGCTCTCACCGATGCATTTTCTTTAGCGGGCGTCGTGGATTTTTGCCGAGCGGCGAAAACTTTGGGAATAAAACCGATTATCGGCGCCACGCTCGAAATCGATTCGGGCGGGAAGTTGGTTCTTCTTGCGGCGAGCCAGCATGGATATCGAAATCTTTCGCGTCTGATCACGCATTGCCACCTGAGGCAGCCGAGGCTTTTCCCATTATGGGAGGTGGAAAACCATGGGGGTGATTTGAGCGACATCGTTTGTTTGACCGGTGGACATGGCGGTCCGATTAACCGGCTGCTGATGCACAAAGAACACATGAGTGCGAAGGCGCTGATGGGTTCTCTTTTAGAAAGATTCGGCAGTGTTTATGTTGAAATCGAAAGAACATTTCAGCCATGGGAGGTGTCGGTCAACGGTTCACTTCTGGACTTGGCAAAGTCTATGGATGTGCGAGCCATTGCCGGCGGGTCGGTTACGCATGCGGTGCGTAGCGATTTTCAGGCGCAGGACTCGTTGCTTTGCGCGGAGACGCTTTGCACGGTGGAGGAGATTATCGGGCGCAAGCCTCAGCGGCATTCTTTGCAGCCACAGGTTGCGCCGTGGCCGCTGCGTTCGATGAACTCGGAGAGATATTTTCATACCGCCCGAGAGACGGAAGCCCTTTTTGAGCCGGAACTGATCGAGGCTGCCTGTGAACTTGCGGACTCGTTTCCGGACGACCCCCTGCCGCCGAAGCCGCAGTTTCCGAAATTCTGCGCCGAGCCCGAAAAATATCTGTGTGAGATCGTAATAAGAAACTCGAAAGAGCGTTACCCGCAGGTCGGCGTCGAGCATAAGTATCGGATCAACGGCGAATTGAACCGAATTTGTTCGCTGGGCTACGCCAGCAACTTTCTGGCGATTTGGGAGGCGTGTCGGTGGGCGAAAAGTCAGGGGATACTTTACAGCGCTCGCGGTTCGGCAGTCGACAGCGCGATCGCGTACTGCCTGGAGCTGACCCCGATCGACGCGATCAAGCACAATTTGCACTTCGACCGTTTCCTGCCCGACGATGGTAGCAAAAAGCCCGATATCGATGTTGATTTCGAAGCCGCGCGGCGCGACGAGGTGCGCAATTTTCTTTCAGATAGGTATGGAAAGGACAAAGTGGCGACCGTTTCGGCTATTGCGACCTATCAGGGCAGGGGAATCGTCCGAAAAATCGGAAAGGCGCTCATGATTCCGGAAGACACGCTGGGATATCTGGCGAAAAGGCTGCACGGTTCGGTATCGGGGCAGCGGCTGAGGCAAGGCATAGCCGAAAGGCCCGAATTGCGGGACAGCGGAATTCCGATCGAGAGGTTTATGATGCTTTTCGAACTGGCACAGCGGATCGACGGTTTGCCGCGGCACATGGGCGCGCACTCCTCGGGAGTCGTAATCACCGATACTCCTTTATGCGAAACCGTGCCGATTATGGAATCCGGACGTGATGGCGTGCAGATTATTCAATGGGATAAATACAGCGCCAAGCATTATTTCAACAAGCTCGACATTCTGTGCCTTCGCGGGCTGGATGTGATGGCGGGGACGCAGAGGCAGATTCGGGAATCGGGAGTGGATTTTGATTCCACGAAGATCGCGATGGACGATCAGGAGGTGTTCGAGGACTTCAGGAAAGGCAACTTGATCGGTACTCCTCAAAGCGCATCCCCTGCGATGAGGCAGGCGCATATCCGTTTGCGGTCCGAGAATCTGCACGATGTGAGCTTGGTGCAGGCGGGCATTCGACCCGGTGTAGGTGGGGCGGTAAAAATCAATGAACTAATTCGACGTAGGAGGAGTGGGGAGAAGCATATTTACTCGCACCCGTTGTTCCAGGCGATCCTGGGTATCAGCTACGGAATTATCGTTTTTCAGGAGCAGGTCGATCAGCTCTTGCAGGCTTTTTGCGGATATACGTCGGGCGAGGCGGAGGATATACGCGACGCGATTCACAAGCAGAGGGCCGATTCGTGGGACAAATCCGTTCAAGATGACGTGTTGGCGAGGTGCGCGGCCAACGGTTTTTCTAAAGAGATCGGCGAGGAGGTGTTGGAGCTGGTTTCCGGGTTCAAAGGCTACGGCTTTGCCCAAGGGCATGCGTTGGCGTTCGCGGAAATTTCGATTCGATGTGTCTATTGCCAGCAGCATTATCCTGCGGAGTATTTCGCGGCGTTGTTGTCGAATCAGCCGGCGGGGTACTACGGGCCGGGGACCATTGCTAACGAGGCCCGGAACCGCGGGGTGCGCATTCTTCCACTCGATGTTAATAAAAGCTCGGATTTGTTTACTGTAGAGGACGGGAACATTCGAGTCGGATTGATCCAGCAATTTTCGCTTTCGAGGAAGACGCGGGAGAGAATCAGCGGGCGGCCATATGCGTCCATGTTCGATTTTTGTGCACGGGTTCGGCCTGCGGCGGACGAACTCGAGAATCTGATACTCGCCGGCTTTTTCGATTCGCTGCACTCGAATAGGCGCGCGACGCTTTGGGCTGCACCCGACGCCGTGCAGTATGCTTCGGCCAGGAATAAAGGCGGTCTTTGCGACATTCCTGAGCCGGAGTACGTCGGCACGGTAGAGGATTTTAGCGAGTACGAGAAGGCAGTTTTAGAGCGCTCGATGCTGGGTCTAGATATCAAAAAGCACTTGATGGCTTTCGAGCGGGAGAGAATCGAAACAAAAGGCGGAGTAACGTGTGCACATGCCCAGGACGGACTAAAAGACCAGGAGACCGCCTTGGTAGTCGGGCATGCCATGCGTCTGCGGTTTCCACCGACCGCTTCGGGGCGGCGGGTCGTGTTTTTCGACTTGGAGGACGAAACCGGGTTGCTCAACGTCACCTGTTTCGACGACACGTATCAGCGGGACGGCCACGCGATCATTTGTTCACCGTTTGTGACGCTAAGAGGGCTCGCTCAGGCTCGTGACGGGCATTTGGCGTTCCTCGCGCAGAGGGTGTTTCCATACAAGCCAATGATCGATAAGGACGGCTTCGCCGAACAACGTAAAGCCGTTCACTCCGAGGATTTCATCCATAGGGGAGGGCGCTGATGGAGTAGAATCCGGAGCGCACGCCATGATTCACTACCTAACGATCCAAGACGTCCTATGGATTAA
The DNA here is from genome assembly GCA_013816225.1 of Armatimonadota bacterium. GTDB lineage: Bacteria > Armatimonadota > Fimbriimonadia > Fimbriimonadales > ATM1 > JACDEQ01. Next base: position 7,980 of record JACDEQ010000028.1, read on the forward strand.
CCACGAGGTTACGAAGCAAGTAAATCAGTACAAATTCGCACAGCTCGAGGAGGCCACTTTCTATCAATATGGCTACGGAAAGAGCGAGGATGTTTTAAGCCAGGCCGGCGGTTTTCTTGAAGGATTCATTAAGCTGCGCCCTTTTACCTCAGGGAATCGCGCCACCGCTTTTGTCAGTGCCCTCTCGTTCCTTAAAATCAACGGCTACGACGTGAACCTCGATCCAGAGGCTGCAGCCGAATGGGCGCTAAAAGTTGCGAATCGAGAGAAAAAAGGTGTCGCGGCCATCAAAGAAATCACCGACAAGGACGCAGGACCGGTCGAACTTAAGCCGGCTATTAGGACCGAAGTCCACAATATTATGGAACGCTACGAAGATGCAGTCGTTATGCTTTCGGATTAGTTCATCGGGCTGAACAAAGGCGTCCGGAATTTCCCTTTGCCTTGCGTGATGTTCTTTTCTCCGCCTCCGCTTTGCTGCACCGTGTAAATGTCTCCATCCTTGATAAAGGCCAGGTATTCGCCGTCGGGACTCCAAGAGGGTTCGGATACGTTCCCACTGGCCACAATATCCGCCTTTCCGACGCCGCCTCGTTCGATGGGGGCTATCAGCAACCCTATGGTTGTAGTTTTCTCACCGCTCTTTTGTTTTGCCACAAGCGCTACTTTCGTACCGTCGGGCGAGATTGCAGGCGACTCCATGAACTGATTTCCGTCTTGCGAAAAAAATATAGGCGTCAGCTTCGCTTCTTTCAGGTCCGCAATAAAAACGGCATGTACGAAATCCCGCGTGACACTGCCGTCCGGCTTCAGTTTCTCCATCGGTATCGCGGATAAGATCGGATACCGGAAGTTGATTACGGCTACCACTGCCTGTGGAGCGGTCGGATGCATCGCGATGTCGATGGTCTCGCCGGCAACTGGCGCCTTTGCGAAGGCATCCTGATCGACCGACGGGTCCATGTCTTGAATGACCAACGCCTGGCCTCTATTTGTGGTGTAATTGCCAACGAAGAATTTGCCCGAGCGATCTTTGTAACCTGCCGCGAACGCCTCGCCTTCCAATGCCTTCGAAACAAGACCCCAGGCTTTGCCGATGGGGTTATGCGCATCGCCGGGCTGGTGGATGTGCTCGCCGCCTTCGTCTTCGGTCGATTGCTCCTCGCTCGGTGGCATCACGCGAGAAGTTGCTAGTTGAGGATAGGTCGTGGACAGGATGTTTCCTTGGCTCGAGTACATAAAGGCCAGCCCCGCTAAGGTGGACCAAGGGTTTTGCCGGCCGGCGCCGTTCGGCGTGAGCTGAGTCGGATCGTTGTCGCGGTCGGGCAACCATTCGAATATCTGGTAGGAACCATTCGGTGCGCGATTCGAGACGAAGATGACGCGCCTCCCGTCGCGCTTCCAAACAATTTCACGGTCGTCGGCCTCCTCGCCGCCGTCGAGTTCTCTGACCACGCCTTTCGCGTCGATCGAAACGAGTCGGTATGTGCTTCCCGTTTCCTTAAGGGCTGCTATGTATCCTTTGCTATCGACAGCTGGAAAATCGGCAAGAGGCAAGCCTTGTGGGCGGCTTCGCAGCCAAATGGCGCCGGCCACCAGCAGGCCGGCGACGATAGCGAGCAAGATCGACCGCACGAGAACCCGATTCATTCTGTTGGTAAGTTACCTGACTGGTATTCTAAGGTACAGAAATGAGTCTGTTCGACGAGCCGGCAAAGCCCGACGAGAGTGGGCCTCTCGCCGCTCGGTTGAGGCCGCAGCGGCTCGAAGACTTCGTCGGACAGGGGCACCTTACGGGTCCCGATTCCCCTTTGCGCAGCGCCATCGAGCGGGGCGCTCTCGGCTCCTTTATATTGTGGGGGCCGGCGGGTACCGGGAAGACCACGCTGGCGCGTATCATCGCCCAGAACGCAGATGCCCGGCTCGAATCGCGTAGCGCGGTGACCTGCGGGGTGGCCGAAATCAAGAAAATCGCAGAGGCCGCAAGGCTTTCTCCCAGGCCGACGTTGCTGTTTCTGGACGAGATCCACCATTTCAGCAGGACCCAGCAAGACTCGCTTCTGGGTTATGTGGAGGAGGGGACTCTTACGCTGATCGGAGCGACGACGGAGAACCCGGCAATCAGCTTGGCGACCCCATTAATGTCCCGCTGTCGCGTGTTGGTTTTGAAGCCGCTTCGCGACGAAGACGTTGCAGTTATCATCGACAAGGGAATCGGGGAACTGAGTGTCGAAATCGAGGACGACGCTCTCGCCCAATTGTGCCGCTGGGCGAACGGCGACGCTCGAACTGCTCTCAACGCACTTGAATTGTCCGCTCAAATCGCATTCCCAGGCAAAACGATTAAAGCCGAGCACATAGCCACGGCAATGAATCGGCCCGTGACGAGGTACGACCGCAAGGGCGACCAGCATTACGACGTAATCTCTGCGTTCATTAAGTCCGTGCGGGGAAGTGATGTTGATGCCTCCTTGCACTACTTGGCGCGAATGATCAAGGCAGGCGAGGAGCCGCGGTTCATTGCGCGGCGACTTGTCATTTTGGCCAGCGAAGACATCGGCAACGCGGCTCCCATGGGGCTGCTCGTGGCGATGGGGGCATTCCACGTTGTAGAGAGAATTGGAATGCCGGAGGCCCGAATCTCCTTGGCTCAGGCTACGATTTTCTTGGCAGCGTCACCAAAATCGAATTCGGCTTACCTGGCCATCGACAAAGCCCTCGACGATCTCGACGACAAACCGGTGCCGCGCGTGCCCGACTATTTGAGAGATCCTAACACGAAGATCTACGAAGAGGCAGAAGGTGAATACCGGTACCCGCACGATTTCGGCGGCTGGGTCGACCAGGAGTATCTGCCTGACGCTCACGGGCTCGACCTGCCTTACTACCGGCCCCTTCGCCAAGGATACGAATCTAAGATCGCCGAGTTCCTAGAAACGTTAAAAAAATAGAAGCTTCCGCCAGCCGAAATAATCCGCGAGCGAACTCGCCGATCGACGGTACTGACCGAAGTCAAGGAACGTCAAAAACTTGCAAAACATTCGAGTTGCCTCGTCTGCTGCGGCTTTCTGTGTCCCCGCTCTTGCGAGCTACCAAATCGGTGGCAAAAGCCTCTGAAATCATAGTACCAACAGAACAGCCAAAAAGCAAGCGAATGATGCGGTCCTTTCGCTGCGGTTTTTCTCCCGACACCTTTCCCACATTTTATGCACACTTCGGCTCCGGGAACTGCGCCCGAGGTCGATTGAGTAGTTAGCCACATGTACCGTGCCCTCCATGTTTCGCGCACAAGCGCGATCGCCCTCCTTGTCGCCGTGTCCTCGGTCGCGCTTGCACAGTATTCCGGCTCTGCTCCGGTATCCGCGCAGTTTAAGAAGGGATTCGACAGCATCACCCAAGAAGATTGCAAGAAGTGGCTGGAGGTGCTTGCCGGCGAAGAGTGCGCGGGCAGAGGCACCGGTCAGCCGGGATACCAAAAGGCGGCCGACTACATGGCGGCGCGCTTCAAGGAGTTCGGCCTCAAGCCGGTCGGCGATAACGGCACATATTTCCAGCAAGTTCCTTTTGAGCGGAGGCGGATGAACCCTGAACAGAGCACCATTTCAATCGGATCGAAAGCCATCAAGGCGTCAGCGGGGTTCAAGCTCGATCGCCTCCGTGGAAGCGCCGAAGCGAGCGGGCCAATCGTGTTCATTCGCGCGAACGGCAACGGCGTCTCGTTGCCTCAGGCGGACGAAATTGCAGGCAGGATTATTATCGCGGCCATCGGACCTGACGCGACGGGCATTCGTCGTGGACTCACGAGATCAGGCGCCGCGGCTGTCCTATTTGTGACCAATGAAGCGATCGACAACGATTGGATATTCGGACGGCAATCTTCGGGCCAGGGAAACGAGCGAAGCCTCCAAGGGCGTGTAAGCCAGAAATGTGCGAACGACATCGCTAAAGCCGGCGGGGTCAGCACGGAGTTCGTCGACCTTGAAAGCTTGGCAGGCGAAACGATCGAGCTGTCGGGAACTAGCCAAGAAGCGAAGCTCGTTGCCAAGCTCGAAGAGTCTCCGGTGGGTGTACCCAATGTGGTTGGCTTGCTCGAAGGCTCCGACCCGGTTCTGAAGAGTGAGATTGTCGGAATCGGCTCGCACTTGGATCACCTCGGCAACCAAGGTGGCGTTATTTACTACGGCGCGGACGACGACGGGTCCGGCTCGACCGCGCTCTTGGCCGTTGCGAAGGCATTCTCGAAGAACCCTGAAAAGCCGAAGCGGAGCATCCTGTTCATGGCTTTCTGCGGCGAGGAGATGGGACTTATCGGTTCCGGCTATTACTCGGATCATCCGATCTTGCCGAACGACAAGATGATCTGCGAACTGCAGATGGACATGGTCGGGCGCAACGAGCAGAAAGACAACGAAAAGCCTGAGGACAACGTGGACACGATTCACCTGGTGGGCAGCAAGAGACTCTCCACCGAGCTGCACGACCTTGTACTCGAGGCCAACAAGCAGGTTAATTTCAAGTTCGAGTGGGACGAGGAGGACGTATACACGCGAAGCGACCACTATATGTTCGCGAAGGTGGGCATTCCGATCGCGTTCGTCTTCAGCGGTTTCCATCCCGACTATCATCAGCCGACGGACACGATCGAAAAGATCAACTTCGAGAAAATAGCGAATACCGGTAGGTTGTACTATCTAGTTGCCAATATGGCTGCCAACCGCGGGCATCGGTTCAAGATCGACGGAACAGGCTAGGCCAGCCCGATCACGTTGCCGGCTTGGTGCGTGCGGAGAATCCGCGCCAGGGCTCTTTTCCTCGACATCTCCGGATGGAATGACGACTGCGAGCAATCCTCCTCCACGGTCGAGGTTCATAACGAGTTCCTGGACGCGGACTTGCGACAACCCCTTATGCTGGAAGGCCCCGCTTAGGGTGAGGCGTTCCGATTCTAAGAGAAGTGCAGAGATCTCGCCGCTTCCGAGAATGACACCGACATCTTGAACTGCTTGGGTTGCAAAGCTGCATAGATCCCGGCCGCGGCTCCGAATTCCATCCCCTTGATTGCTCCTCCGTCTGACCGATCCGCGATATCGGTTCTCGAGACGTAATCACTGCTGGTTTCGGTTAGGTCGCCGATTTCCGCCTCGCGCCTATCCACCGGGCCGCCGGGGTACATCAGTTCCTCGGCAACCGATTGCCCGTCATCCATCTTGCCGACGTTGGAGACATCGTCATCGAGTGTCGAGGTGCTGATACCACCGCCGATCGGCGATTCGTGCAGAAACGGTTCGCGATCGGGGTCGACGAACGCGTCGGTCCGATCTATCACCAGGTCGCTCTCGAGGTGGAGCCGCATTCCGGGATCGTCGAGCGAGGACATCCGATCGTCGGACATCTCGCCGAGAACCAGGCTTATGTTTTCCGGCGGAACACCAAGGTCCAAGATTTCGGACGTGGCTGCTTCGGCCGCGTGGCTGGATGGGAACGACGCGTAGTACGTGGGCATCTCGCCCATTCTACGCGCTCTCAAGCGATTCGGTCGCCAGGGTTCAATTCGCCGGTGATGAACATACGCCGCCACAGCTCCAGTTGGAAAAGGCACCAGAGCTTTTTGGAGTGGTCCCGAGCGCGCGACTGATGCTCCTCGATCAATTGTTTGAGATGAGCCGCATCGAACCATTCGCGGCACCCGGAGTCGCCGGTCAGCAATACCGCTTCTAGAGAGTTTTTCCACGGGCCTCGGAACCACTCGCCAACCGGGAGCTTGAATCCCCATTTCTTCCGGGCGAGAATCTCCTCGGGCAGATACTCCCCTGCGATTTGCATAAGCGGGTATTTGCCGTTCGGGCCTCGGAGTCGGAAATCCGCGGGCATGTGTCCCACTGCGTACTCGATCACGCGATGGTCGAGAAACGGGCAGCGGAGCTCGAGCGAATGCGCCATCGTCATCCGGTCGCCGCGCAGGAGTAAGTTGGCCGGCAGCCATTCGCGGAAGTCGAGGTACATCATCAAGTCCGCTGCCTTGTCGGAACGGAAACCTTTGGAGCGCTGACGCCCGTAGGCGGTCGGAGACCCTTTCGGTTTCTTGTCGCCGTAAAGCTCCTTTCTTTCGCGGCTGCTGAATGCCCCGAACCAGCGGGCGAAGCGTTCGAATTTATCCGATTCGGCGAGCGCCGCAAGCATCGTGTTTCTGCGCTCCGAACCAGGACGAAAC
>JACDEQ010000202.1 GCA_013816225.1 Armatimonadota bacterium
GCGTTCATGGACGCATTCCCGCGGATGCGCGTGGTGTTGATGACCTCGCCCTTCCGCGATGAGGTGCAGGTGCCCGTGAACCCGGAGACGATGGAGCCCCTGCCGGCGCACGAATAGCGGTCTTTTGCGTTGCGGTATCACCCGTTCTTTTCCACAATGCAAAAACGTCCAAGCAGCAGTGCAATTGCGGTCATCGTGGGCGCCTGCCTTCTGTTCCCAACGGTTTTCTTCGTGAGCGGACGTGCACCGCTTTCGTCCACGATCGATCCTTCGTGGCAGTTGATGCTTGGGTTTGCAGTCACGCATTCTCTTGAATTTGGCCGAAGCATCATCTTCACATACGGTCCTCTAGGGTTCTTAGTCGCGAAGTATGGGCTGGGCGACCTGGAATCCGCACGCATCGTTGGTGGGCTATTGCTGGCCCTGGCGATCGTGATCGCTGCCGCGCGCCTGATCAGCGGGGTTTGGTGGCCCTTTGTGGCGCTGATGTTCGCGTGGCTCATTGTCGGGCCTGGGTATGATGATATCACCTGGCAAGTCTTCTTCTTCACCATGATCCTCGTCGCGGCTGCCGTACCATCCGATGCATCGCCGTCGAAGGCCACGGTGACCGCGGCGGGCGCCGTTCTCGGGCTGATCGGACTCGTGAAGGTCTCGTTTCTGTTCCTGGCTATGCCGCTCGTTGTATCAGGCTCGATTGTCTTAGCGAAGAAGCACGTAGGCTCCGCTACCGCCTGGGTTTCGTCGTTCGTTCTTGCCTTTGTCGGCGGATGGGTCGCGTTGGGGCAGGATCCGGCAGCGATCCTCGATTATTTGCGGAGCTCCGGAGAAATCTCATCGGGATATACTGGAGCCATGAGCCTTTTACCCGACAAGATGGTTTTCGTCCAGGTATGTCTTTGCACGGCTGCAACTGCCATCGCTGGGCTGGCGCTGCTGCGCAGCAAAGGCACGGTCATTGAGAAAGCTCATCGGACAATAGTTTTGTTCGTCGTCCTGGGCGTGACTTGGAAGAGCGCCGTCGTCCGCGCGGACCACTACCACATCGATTCGTTCCTTCTCCTCTTGCCCGTGCTCTACTTCTTTGCAATTAAAGAATTTCTGATTAAAGGCGCCTCAGTTCGGATGATGGCAGGATCAGCGCTTACACTCGCGATTGTCATGGCGATAGCCGCGAGGGCGTCTGACTACCGGCCGTTCAAAAATGCGCGCAAGGTTTCCAACCTTTATGCCGAATCATTTCAACGTCTCCGTAACGCGAACACATCGGTAACGCCGCCACTAAGGGACGACGTTTTTCGCGGGCTGGATAATCAGACCAAGCGCTTGGTTGGCCGAGCGCCAATTGACGTGTTCGGGTATCGTCAAGGTGCGGCGATGATAAGCGGCGTGAACTATGAACCGCGTCCCGTCTTCCAGAGCTACTTCGCCTACACCCCTCTGCTCCAGAAAAAAAACCTGGATTACTATCTCGGGTCGTCGAGGCCGAGCTACGTGCTCTTCGACATTGAGACGATCGATGGTCGATTTCCAACCCTCGATGATGCGTCACTTCTGATCCACCTGATTGGGTCGTATGAGCCTGTGGCTTCCTCGAATGGCCCACTTCTGCTTCGACCCCGTGTTTCGGGCCTGCCGAAGCCGAGACTGTCATCGCTCGGCCGAGTGGACCTTCGATTTGGCCAGGTCGTGCGATTGCCAATTCTGACCAGCAGCCGGATCGTCGCTCGCGTCGACATGAACCTCAGCATCACCGGACGGCTTGTGAGTCTTCTCTGGCAGGCGCCGCCAGTGAGGCTTAGAGTGAAAACAGCGGATGGGAGAACGGGGCGGTATACCTTCATCCCCGACATGGCGAGATCAGGCTTCCTCCTCAGCCCATTGGTTCAAAGAACGAGCGAGTTGTACGAACCTGTGTCGACGCATCCAAACCAGGCTCTCCACAACATTCAGTTCGTCGGCAGGTACGCTTCAACGTTATACCGCGAACCAGTGCGGCTGGAACTGTTCGAGCTGATTCAGTGATCAACGATTCGCGCCTCAGGGAGTGGAATGATGAACGCCGCTGAGGCCGGCGAGCTGCCGGCTCCGCTCGCGTAACGCCCAGACGTACCAGCGCAGATACTGCGGCAGCCACTTGCGCAGCTGAAACCGGCTCTCGCCCGACGTGCGGTCGTACCAGGAGGCTGGGACCTCGGCGACGATGCCACCCGTGAAGTGCGCCTTGACCGTGAGCTCGATGCCGAGCGAGAAGCCCGCGGTACTCTCGATCGGCGTCCGATCGAGGAACGCCTTGCGATACGCCTTGAAGCTGTTCGTCGGATCCTTGGTGGGGAGTCCAGCGACGTAGTGAAGTGACAAGCCGGCGAGGCGGCTTAGCGTCCCTTTCACGACGGGACCTCCGATCTGTTCGCCACCGGGAGAATACCGGCTCGCGCACACGACGTCGGCGCCCGCTTCGACCAGCTGGAGCATCGACTCGACGCGGCGAAAGTCGTCGGAGAGGTCCGCCATCATCACCAGCACCGTCGGGGCTGCTGCTGCGCGCATGCCTGCTTCGATCGCATAGCGGACGCCGTGCCCGAGCTCGTTCTTGATCAGCCGGATCGTCGCCGGCTTCTCGTCAGCACCGAGAGTTGCCAGGGCGGGCAGTGTGGTGTCGTCGTCCATGTCGTAACAGATCAGAAGCTCGTAGCTGGGCGGCAGCTCGGCGCGCGCCTTGCGGCAGAACGCACCGATGTTGTCTCCCTCGTTGTAGACAGGCAGAACGATCGAGTACTGCATCATCGCTTTGTTCCCGTCGTGAGCACGAACACGCCGAACCAGGGGCCAAGGCCGATGCGCTCGAACCAGTGGTCAGCCAGGTTGTAGAGCCGGAGCCCCGCGTTCAGCAGTCGCGGCGCGACCTCGCGATACGCGATATCCGACTGTGCGCGTTGCCGGATGTCGACGAAGCCGGCGCGCTCGAAGTTGGTGCGCAGGGTCCGGGGCAGGAGCGGTGCCTCGTTCGGGCTGACACCCTTGCTCGAGTAGAGCGGGCTTTTGGGCGACCGAAACAGTGCCATCGCCGGGTGCAGGAGGTTCGGATCGAAGGCGAACACCGTGCCTTCGGGGACGAGCACGCGATGCGCCTCGCGAAGCGCCGTCTCGAAGTCGTCGATGTGGTGGAGCACGCTGCTGAACGCGACCAGATCGAACGAAGCCGGCTCGAACGGCAGCTCGCGCGCGTCACAGCACATCCAGCGGTCGTCGGGGAACCGCGAGTGCGTCTTCGCAAGGGCGGCTTCGGACAGATCGACGCCCGTGTACGTGGCCGCGTAGTCCGTATAGAGCTGGCGCGATTGCCCCGTGCCGCAGCCGATGTCGAGAATGCGCATCGCGGCCCGCGGTCGCGCGAGCTCGACGAATCGATGCTGCAACACGCGCCAACCCGCGTCGGTGAAGGGATTGAACTCGCCCTCGCTCGCGACCAGTCCGTCGAAGTAGTCCGCCTCGACGCGGGCGTCCGAACGGCCCGCGCCCATCAGATCCGACCGTGCTTGATCTCTTCGCGGATCCACGGAATCACCTCGTCGAGCGTCTGGGACAGCGTCGTGGTCGCCTCGTAGCCAAGGACCGTCTTCGCCTTGGCCGTCTCAGGAATGCGACGCTGCACATCATACTGGTATGGCTTGTCGCTGACGAACCGGAACGGCTTCTCCGTCCCATAAATCCTGGTCCAGATCGTCTCGGCGAGCTCGAGGACAGTCGTACCCGTCGGGATCGAGAGGTTGAAGTCCTCGTTCTTCGCGGCGGGACTGAACACCGCCTTAGCGATGCCCTTCGCGAGGTCCCCTCCGTAGGTGTAGCAACGGACCTGCTCGCCCGAGCCCAGGATGTGGAGTGGGTCCTGCCCCTTCAGGATCTTCTGCACGAGGTCCGGCACCACATGGCTCATCGCGAGCTTGATGTTGCCGCTCGGGACTTCCTTGTCGGTCAGCGCGCGGCGCTCGCCGACGCCGACACAGTTGAACGGCCGGCAGATCGTGAACGGCAGCTTGTACTGCTCCCACGCACCCCGAGCGAAGTACTCGCACGCGAGCTTCTGGAATCCGTACGTACTCGCCGGCGGCGGAGACGTGCGCTCCTCGCCTTCCGGCGTCGGATAGACCGTCGTGTTCTCGAACACCATGCTGCTGCTGATCACGGTGATCTTCTGCAGCGAGCCCTTCTTGTGGGCAGCGATCGCGGCATCGAACGTCGACGCGATGATTCGCTCGTTCTCGGCGATCAGGTCGTACGCGAACTCGTGGAAGTACGTGATGCCACCGATCATCGCGGCCATCGCGATCACGTGATCGCAACCGTCGACGAGCTCCTTCATGAGGGCGACGTTCTTGGCGTCGCCCTCGGCGAGCCGGTAGCT
>JACDEQ010000029.1 GCA_013816225.1 Armatimonadota bacterium
AGGTAATAGAGGATGCTCTCGCCGGGGTTATCCTCCCAGGTGAGCGGCAGGACTCCCATCTTGATGGCGAAAAAGTAGGCAAGCACGGGCGCGAGGACGAAGTTGGGGATGCAAATGCCGAGGGTCGAGAACGTAACGGCGACGCGGTCGGGCAAACGGTTGTGGCCGACCGCCGCTATGCAGCCGAGGAGCACTCCGAAAATGCTCGCCAGGATGATCGCTAGAAGGGCGAGCCTGCCCGTCTGGTAGATTCCCGCGACCAAGGTTTCCTTCACCGGGCGATAAGGCGGGTACCACGACTCGCCAAAATCGAGAACAGCGGCGCCTTTGACGAACTCGACGTAGCGAACAGCCGGTGGGCGGGTGAGGCCCATCTGCTCGCGCAACTGTTGGATATATTCGAGCGATCCCTTTTCGCCTGCTCTGACCGTGGCGGCGTCGCCAGGCGCGAGCTCACCGATAATAAAGGTGACGAGCGTGATGAAGATCAGCGTCGGTATCGACCAGGCGAGGCGAATCAGTACCGCTCGCAACGTGGACGCCCGCCGGAGCCGTGGCCCGACTATCCTCGGAGCTTCGGGAGCATCAGCGATTCCAGACAACGTCGGTCGTGGTGTGCGGGAGCGGCCCCATTGCGGAGCGTCGGAGGCCCGTCACTGTGGGCCGGACGAGCTCCAGATCGCGCTGGAAGTAGATCGGGATCCAGATCGCGTCGTCGACGGCCGTCTTTTCGGCCTTTCGGTACAGCTCGATGCGCTTGGCTTGCTGGCTCATCGGGAGGCGGTCCGCGGTTTCGCACAGGGCGTCGAACTGTGGGTTCGAGTAGCCCAATGTGTTTTCTCGGGCGTTCGTGTGAAGCATGAACGAGAGGAAGTTCTGGGGGTCGAGATAGTCTGCGCCCCACCTTAGGTGGAAGAACGGGAGCTGGCCACGGGATCTCCTCTCCAACAGGGCTTTCCATTCGGTCGGCGCAAGATCGACCTTGATACTTAGGTTTTTGCTGAGGTCCTGTTGGACCATCGTAGAGAGTATCTTGGCGTCTTGGCGGTCTGCGCGGAAGAAGAGCTTCACGGGCGGGAATCCCTGGCCGTTGGGATAACCCGCTTCGGCGAGGAGCTTCCTAGCGCCCTCGGGTTCGAATTGGTATCCCTTGAAACTTTCGTCGAAGCCCGGTAGTGCCGGCGGCAGGATGCCTTCTGCGCGGCGGTTTACGTTGTCGAATCCTTCCGAGATGATGCGGGCTTTGTCGATCGCCATGGCGAATGCTTGGCGGACCTTTGGCTTCCTGAAGGCCGGGAATTCGGTGAGTCCGAAGCCGACGTACCAGATAGCGGCGCGGTCGACGGTGTGCAGGTGCTCCTTGATGTCCGCGCTCTTGTCTACCATGCCCTTGTCCTGCCGTTCGAGGGCAACCCAGTCGACCTTGCCGCTCTCGTACATCTGCCTGCGGGTCTGCGGGTCGGAGGCGATGAGGCGCTCGATTTTCTCGAGCGGGGGTTTGCCGCCGTGGTAGTCGTTGAACCGGACTAGTTCGATCGATTGGTCGGGCTTGTACGCGGCGATTTTGAAAGGGCCGGTTCCCACCATGTTCTCGACGGACGTAATCGGCATCATTCCCGCCGCCTCCTTGGCGACTACGAAGTAACAGGGATACTGCAGATACATCGGCCAGTACGCCTTGGGCTCCTTGATGGTTACGGTGAGCGTTCTGGGATCGACAACCTTCACGCCGGCCAAATCTTTGGCCTTCTTGTCCCAAACATCTTTGAAGCCGACGATATCCGCCATGTAGCCCTCGACTGTCGGGCTTTGTACATCACGGGTGGCTGCGCGATCCCAGCTGTATTTGACATCATCGGCCGTCATCTCCCGGCCGTTCTGGAACTTCACCCCTTCCTTGAGGTGGAAGGTATAGGTTCCGCCGTCCGGTGAAACGTCCCAACGGGTGGCGAGGTTCGGTACGAGCTCGTTATTCTCGTCGTACTGGACGAGTCCCTCGAAAATCTGGCCGAGGACCTCGATGGTGTCTCCATCCTCGACTGCAGCGGGATCGAGCTTGGTCGGGTTGTTGGGGATCGGAAAGACGAGGACATGGTCGGGTTTATCGGCGCCAGAATTGCCAAATTTGCCTTTGCCACATCCAAAGATGCTGAGGGCAGTGAAGATGGCCAGGGTGGCCGCGAGAGTTCGCATGGACTGTATCATGGTCGATTCTAAATATTAGGTCAAGTCCTCGAGGGCAGTGTTAGCTTCACCGAGTAGATAAAAACTCCCGGTGACGAGCACGATTTCGGTCTCCCTGCACCCGCCGACAGCCTGCCTTATCGCGTCAGAGACACCTGCGCAGACCTGAATCCTCGCCGGGTCGAGTGCGGTTACGGCAGCGGACACGATTTGCGCGAGCGGCTGTGCGCGCTCATGCGCAATCTCACAAACGTATGCCTTTTGAAGCAAAGGAGCGAAGGCCCGGAGGACTCCGGATGGTTCGTGGCCGGTGGCGGAGCCGAAGACCAGCCTAACCTGTTTCCCCGGGAACTGGGCGGTGATTGACGTTGCAACCGACTCGGCCGCCTGCTGATTATGAGCGCCGTCAAAAATGACCGTTGGCACCCGGCGGACGACCTCCATCCTGCCCGGCAAACTTACGCTCATCAGGCCACGACATAGGTCTTCTTCAGGAATGGCGATACCGCTTGCATCGATCGCTGCGACGGCGACCGCGAGGTTGTGACGCTGAAAGCCCCCAAGGAGATTTGTTTCTATGCCGCTGCGGACTTTCACAGGTGTGGTGATCGAATCGTCCGTGCAAGAGAACTCCTCTGGAATTCGCCAAAGACGGCCGTGGCGTATTGCGTTCTTGGCCCTTTCATCGGTCGCACCGGAGACCGCAGGACAGCCGCGTTTGAATATTCCTGCCTTTTCGGCGGCTATTTTTTCGATGGTGTCACCCAGATACTGCTGATGGTCCATCCCGACCTGCGAAATAATGGCGACAACCGGCTTTTCGATGATATTCGTTGCATCGAGACGCCCGCCCAAACCAACTTCGAGGGCGACATAGTCGCATTTTTCTTCGGCCCAGTGATAAAACCCCATCGCAGTCTTAAATTCGAATTCCGTCGGGCCGCCCAGCGGCGAATTGGAAAGGTGCTCGGAAATTGGAATAAGCAGTTCGGTCAACCGGGCGATGTCTTGTTCCGAAATCATTTCGCCATTGATCTGAATCCTTTCACGAAAATCATAAACAAACGGAGAAAAGAAAGAGCCGACCCTGAAACCCGACTCCTTCAGTACACTAGCGATCATCGCCGTGACGCTTCCCTTGCCGTTAGTCCCCGCGACGTGGAAGCAGTGGCATCCCCGCTCAGGATTGTCGAGGAGGCGCACGAACTCGCGCATTCGGTCCAGCTCCAACCGCCAACCCCGCCCCTGGAGCGAAGCGATGTATGCACGCGCCTCGGCGTACTTCATGCCGAAAAATCGATACTGCAGGCGGCAATCCTGCGCACGGCTTCGCACATCATTTCCCCGTCGCGGTCGCCCTTTACGGTAAGGCTCATGCGCACGTATCCCTCGCCAGCGGAGCCGTAACCGTTTCCGGGAATACAGAGCACTTTCGCGTTTTGGAGGAGATGACTAGCGAACCCTGCGGAAGTATAACCGCGGGGAACTTTAGCCCAAATATAAAAGGTGGCTTTAGGCCTATTTATTCTCCAGCCAATATCATTTAGGCCGTCACATAAAATATCCCGCCTCTTTTCGTACAGCTTGAAGGTTGCCGAGTTGTCGCAGTTCTCGAGAGCGAATCCGCCGGTGCCGGCGATTGCCGCAAACTGTTTGCTGTCGATGTTGTCTTTCAGTTTTCCGAGCGTCGCAATGGCGTCCGGGTTGCCCGCCGCAAACGCGATGCGCCAACCCGTCATGTTGAACATTTTGCTCAGGGAATGAAACTCGATGCAGACGTCTTTGCCACCTTCCTGCTGGAGGGCCGTCGGGCTAACGTAACCATCGTATGTGACCGTGCCATAAGCCATGTCGTTGACCAGCAAGATATCGTAATCCTGGCAAAAGCGAACGGCGTCCCGGTAGAAATCGGCCGTAGCGACAGCACCAGTCGGGTTATTCGGGTAGCAGACGAAGAATAGCTTGGCGTTCTTCGCCGCTTCGGAAGGTATATCTTCGAGCACGGGTAAGAAGCCGTTCTCTCTCTTGAGCTCGGCGTCGTAAATCCGCCCGCCGGCCATCACGGAGTGCATACGGTAAACCGGATACCCTGGATTTGGCACGATCACGCAGTCGCCTTCGTCCACGTAAGCCCATACGAGGTGTGCCAAACCTTCCTTGCTGCCGATAACTTCGAGCATCTCGGTACCTGCATCGAGCGCGACGCCATACGTCTTCTGGTACCAGCGCGCCGCGGCGTCTAGATACGGGCGCCAGCCGCGCGGGGACTCATCGTACGTGTGTGTGGCCGGGTTATGCGCCTCTTTGCAGAGGGCTTCGATGATGTGGGTCGGCGTCGGCTGGTCGGGGTCGCCGATTCCCAGGTCGATAATGTCCTCACCCTTCGCGCGCATCTCGGCCTTGATGCGGCTCATTTCCGCGAACAGGTAAGGCGGGATATTGTCTAAACGCTTGGATCGTGCAGGCATCGGGATAAGAGTCTACCGACTACTTACCCTTGCCACCGATGGCCGAATCGAAACTGTAGCGGCCCGCGCCCGTGAAGAGGATAGCAAGGAAAACTGCCGCGTAGAGCAATGCTTTCTCTTTCGTCGGGAACGGGTCCGAACCATGACGGACGAACAACGCCACGGCCATCGTGGTGAATGCCAAGAGGGCTGCGGGGCGCGTGAGGAGGCCCAGGGCGACCAAGATGCCACCGAGAAATTCTGAGAGCGCAGCTGCCCAACCGAATACTTCCGGCAAGGGGAATCCCATTTTGGCGACTCCGGACATAAACTCGGGGCTTGGGGGCAGCTTTCCGAGGCCGTGTCCCAGCGCAAGAGATAACCCGGCGACGAGACGTAGCAAAAGCAAGCCGAAGTCCGCGCTTACCGAGCCTGCGCCACCCGAACCCAGTAGAAAGCCCCGCAGGCTCATGCTACTTGCAGCCGTCCGGGAACGGCGGCGGGGTTCCTAAGGTGAAAACGCGTAGCGGGTCCGGGATATCATCAGTCTCGCCACCGTTCAGCGGTGGATTCGAAACGACGAAGGTCGCGTGGCAATTAGGAATCGAGTTACCCGCCTGGTAGACGATTCCGCGGTATTCCCACTGCTTCAGCCAGCGGCCAGAGAGTGTGCTCTCTGCCAAGTTCATGGTCGTCGCGGTCGTCGGCACCTGCGCCAAGAAAGTGCCATTGGACATCGTCGTGGCACGCCCGACCTCGGCGTTGCCTTGGTTGAAGAAAATAACCTGGATGCCCGAGACGCCCGCTCCGCCCGACGCGTTTCGCACCGTGCCGGTCAGGCGCGCGAGACCCTGGGGTCGAACGGTAATTCTCAATGGCGTCGCCGGTGGTGTGCCGTTCCACGTCGCCGCGATCCTGGCATTGCCGGGAAGAGCAGCCGTGAACTGGCCATTGGCGTTGATCGTGCCCACGTTCGGATTGTCCAGAATCGACCATGAGGTCGCTTGTAGGACGTCTCGCTCTCCGGTGAATTCGTCGTAACCGGCAAGTTCGAACCGCACAGTTTCGCCTACCACGATGTTGAGAGGGTCTCGACCGGGGAGCTCGACACGCACCGTCGAGTAGTTGCCGCCGCCACCGCCTCCACCACCACCACTTCCGCCACAGCTCACAACGAAAATCACCGCCAAAAGAATCGAGAGTAATGCGAATAGTTTCATGGTCGCCTTCCGATTATAGACGCTCGAGTTGACCCAAACGTGCATTCCGACAACGGGTTCGACTTTGAAGCAGAAACCCGTTGAGAAGGTACAATAACAGCCTCCAGGATCGCCGCGCAAGCTCCTTTGCCGCGCGCATTGCCAAGGATCGGAAAGTGCCCGAAAACGAACTTCCACAAACCCAGATAGTCCCCGTAGAAGACGAGATGCGGCGTAGTTATGTTAACTACGCGATGAGCGTAATTATCGCTCGCGCACTCCCCGACGTTCGCGACGGCCTAAAGCCAGTTCAACGTCGCATTCTCTACACGATGCTCGAGGGGAACTGGACCCCCGACCGAGCCCGGACCAAGAGCGCCAAGATCATCGGCGACTGCTCCGGCAACTTCCACCCGCACGGTAACGACGCGATCTACCTGACGATGGTCCGAATGGCCCAGGACTTTTCGCTTCGCTATCCACTAATCGACCCGCAGGGCAACTTTGGCAGCATCGATGGAGACCCACCGGCAGCATTCCGTTACACGGAGGCTCGCCTTAGCAAGGTCGCCATGGAGGTTCTCGAAGACATCGAACGTGAGACGATCGACTGGACGCCCAATTACCTGCAGACCATGAACGAGCCGATGGTGCTGCCCGGCAAGTTCCCGAACCTGATCTGCAACGGCACGCAGGGCATCGCGGTCGGCATGGCAACCAATATGCCACCTCACAACTTGAACGAGGTCGTGGATGCGATTCTGTTACGGCTGGATGAGCCCCAGTGCGGCGTCGATGATATCCTGAAGATCCTTCCAGGGCCCGATTTCCCCACTTACGGAATGATCCTCGGGAGCAAGGGCATTCGCAGCATGTACGAGACTGGCCGCGGCAGCATCGTCATGCAGGCCAAGACGGCGATCGAGCCCATGGATGGCGGGCGCAGCGTTATCGTTGTAAGCGAGATTCCGTACCAGGTCAATAAGACCACCCTCATCCAGCAGATCGCCGATATCATTCGAAACAAGAAGATGGACGCAATCGGGGGCGTCGAGGACTACAGCGACCGCCGGGGCATGCGTGTAGAGATTATCATCAAGCGAGACGGCAATCCGAACAAGGCGCTGAACTACCTTTACAAGCACACGCTTTTGCGCACGTCGTTCGGCGCGATTCTCCTCAGCCTCGTGGAGGGTGTGCCCCGTACGGCGCCGATTACGACCCTCCTCGACGAATACCTAAAGCACCGCAAGACGGTCATCGAGCGGCGGACTAAGTACGACTTATACCGCGCCCTCGAAGAGGCGCACATCAGCGAGGGATATCAGATCGCTCGGGCGAACCTGGACGACGTAATCAAGGTGATTCGGGCGGCAGACGACCCTGAAGAAGCTAGGCGCCAGATGGTGCGGCGTTTCGGCATGACGATGTTCCAAGCGAACGTTATCCTGAACATGCAGCTCCGCCGGCTCACCAAGCTCGAGCAGTTCAAGCTCGAGGAAGAATACAAAAAGATCCTGCGCAAGATCGCGGACCTGATGGACATTCTCAGCGACTCGAAGCGGATCGAACTGATCTTGCGCGAGGAGCTCGAAGAACTTCGCAAGAGGCACGGCGACGAGCGGCGCACGAAGATCATTCCGATGGAGGCCGGCGAGATCGGCGAAGAGGACATGATCCCCGAGGAGGAGGCGATCGTCTCGATCAGCCGCGACGGCTACATCAAGCGCATGAGCCTGGACGCGTACCGCGACCAAAGACGGGGCGGCAAGGGCGTGATCGGGCAGACCATGAAGGAAGCCGACGAAGTCGGGCATCTGTTCCAGGTCAGCACGCACCACTTTATTCTCTTCTTCACGGACAAGGGCCGCGTTTATCGGCTGAAGACATACGAGATTCCGGAATCCGGCCGCTACGCTAAGGGCACGCCGGTTATCAATTACATCCAAATCGAGAGCGGCGAAATGGTTACTGCGACGCTAACGGTGAAGGACATCCTCGGCGAAGGATTCCTTGTGATGGCCACGAAGATGGGCGAGGTCAAACGAACGCCGATCAGCGCCTTCGCGAACCTGCGCACGAACGGGTTGCGCGCGTTCGACATCGAGGAGGGCGACGAGCTTGCTTGGGTGATGCGGAGCACGGGCGACCAGGACGTCTTGATGATCAGCCGCCAGGGCATGAGCATCCGGTTCAACGAGAAGCTGCTGACGGGCCGGTCGCGCGCGGCGGGCGGCGTCAGGGGCATGAACCTGCGGTCGGCGGATCAGGTCGTGTCGGCCATGCTGGTCGAGGACCCCACGATCGACCTGCTTGTGGTGGGCGAGAACGGCTTCGGCAAGCGCACGCCGCTTTCGGACTATCGGCCTCAGAACCGCGGCGGGTACGGGCTCATCACGATGAACGTGACCGCGAAGACCGGACCGGTCATTGGAGCGGAGATCGTGGAACAGGACGACCAGTTGGTTCTTATGTCCAACCGTGGCAAGGCGATTCGGCTTCGGATCAAAGAGATTCGGACGGTTGGGCGGATCGCGCAAGGCGTGAAGCTGATCAATTTGGGCAAGGATGATCAGGTCGCCTCGATCGCCCGGCTCGTGACCGACAGCGACGACGGCAGCATCGAGGAGTAGTGGCGAACAGGATCGTTATCGGCTACGCTCGATCGCGTGCTGAAGGCTTGCTCTATGAGCAACTCCTCAGAGATAGAGGCGTGCCGGCGTTTTCGGAGATGGGAATCGCCTTTGGCGAGTTCGCCGAGGCTGCACAGTGCCGCATTTACGCCGATGCCGACGCTTTAACGCCCGAACTCGTCGAGGCTATTCGAGAGGTCATGGGATCTTCGGTAGCGGATATTACGCTGGCCGGCTTCGAGCCAAGTCCTAACGCTGATGAGCCCAAGCATTTCGCCGCAGCCTGGTTTGCCGAAGAGGGCGAAGCCGAAATCTATACGGGCCTGCTGCGAAAGAGAGGTATCCGCGCCAAGGTCGGCAGAGTGGAGGATGGCGGCGACAAGCCGGTGGGCTTGTTCGTGCCTGCGGAAATCGCCCCCGGCAAGGTCCAGGTCTTGCGGGACTATCTTGGAGATCTCCTCGACGAGGACGCCGTTCCCCGTCCGTAGTCTATAATCTTGCCGCGGCGCACCGCCGCGAGTTTACAAAACGAATTTGGAGGATCAGATCATGCCGGACGAAAAGACTAACGACGCCGTGGAAAACACGAAAGATGCCGCGGGCGATGCCTTGGAAAACGCCAAGGAAGTCGCGGGTAACGTTTGGGACAAGGCGAAGGAACTCGCCGGTGAGGCCAAAGAACGAATAGAAGACGCGATCAACGCCGACGGGAAGACGAAGGATGGCTCGGAGGACACCCGGGGCCTCTTCGAAAAGGTCGCCGACGCCGTTACGGGCGACAATAAAGACGACGCCACAGGCAAAGAAGTCAACTAAGCTTCGGCACAACGGCTCCGACAACCCAGTTGCGGGTTGTTGGAGTTTTTCTTACCTGGAGGTAGGCTGTCGATTCGCATCCGAGTCGGTAAACTCCCGGAAACGTGCCGTTCCTCATCGTCATCGGCGTTATCGCCGGCCTATCCCTGCTTTTCGTGTGGTATACGCGGAAGATATGGTTCTTTCGTGATCCGGATCATTTGGGGACGGAGCAGGACGACCTCGTTCTACGCAGCCCAGTCTATGGCCGCGTCGCATACATTCGAAGAATTGAAAACGGCTCCGTCGAGAGCGAGAAGAAGGGTGAGCGTATCCTGATCTCGGACATCACCAAGGACGACTGGCCCGACAAGGAAGGCGACGGCTGGCTCATCGGGATCGCTATGACCGCACTCGATGTGCACTACCAGTACTCGCCCATGCCGGCGACGGTCTGCTCGATCCGCCACCACGCACACGGGCGCAACCTGCCGATGTTCGACCTTTGGGAGTACGTGCGGATCACTTGGCTCCGGCGAGGTGTGCAGCTCTTCGCCAAGAAGTACGTTTTCGAGAACGAGCGGCAAACCATGTGGTTAAAAGGCAAAGAAGCCACGATCGCGCTCGTACTGATCGCGGACAAGTTCGTTTCCAAGATCAGCACGTTCGTGAAGGATGGAGACTCGGTGCCCGCCGGCGGCAAGCTCAGCTTCATCGGAAGAGGCAGCCAAGTGGACGTGGTCGTCCGCGGCCAACCGGATTTGCTGGCATTGGTGCAGGTTGGTCAGGCTGTGCACGGCCCATCGACCGTCATTGCAAGGCTCAGGCGATAAGCCGGCGGATGCCGGAACTCCTCTTGAAGCGTATAAGTTAAAATGAACAACAGGAGGACGACCATTACGCATTCGATCCGAACCATGACAGCATTCGCCGCCGCCCTCGCAATCACCGGCTGCGGCACAAACCTGCTCAGCAAGAACGACGAGATCAAGCTCGGCCGCCAAGCCGCCCAGGGAATCGAGCAGAAGTACGGAGTAAGCAACAACCCCGCGGATAACAACCTCGTTCAGCGCATCGGCCAAAAGATCATGGCCGCGAACAACCTCGAGTGGCCCTTTACCTTCAAGGTGCTCAACGACCGCTCCGTAAACGCCGTTTCGCTTCCTGGCGGGCCGGTTTACGTGTTCCGTGGTCTGATCGACGCCACTGCCGGCAACGTGGACGAGCTTGCATCCGTAATGGCTCATGAAGTGGCCCACGTTCAGCACCGCCATGCGGCCAAGCAGTACTCGCAAGCAGTCCTGACCGACGTCGCCATCCAGGTCGGCACAGGCGGAGCCGTCCAAACGGCAGCGCAGATCGCGAACTTGTTCGCACAGATGAGCTTTAGCCGGGAAGACGAGTACCAAGCCGACTCCAGCGGAATCAAGTACGCTTACAAGGCCGGATATGATCCGAACGGCCTCGTGGAGTTTTTCCGCAGGCTCCAGCGGATGGAAAAGCAGGGATCGGGCAACGTTATCTCGAATAACCTAAGAACGCACCCCTTGACCAGCTCACGCATCGAGCGCGCCGAAAAGGAGATCGCCAAGATTACGCAAACTGTGAATGCAGAAAGAAAGGCGTTAGAAATGATCGACGATAAGTGAAAGTAGCCGCCGTTATCCCCGCCTTCAATGAGGAGCACCGGATCGCTCGCGTCTTGCACGCCGTAGCGCAGTCGAAGCTCATCGACGATGTCATCGTCGTCAGCGACGGCTCGACCGACGACACGGCCCTCGTCGCGGGCCGCTTGCCGGGCGTCACCGTGCTCGACCTGCCCGCCAACCTGGGCAAGGGCGGAGCGATGTGCGCGGGGGTCGAGTACTCGGACGCCGATGTCATTGTTTTCTTCGACGCGGATCTCATCGGCCTGCGGGCAAAGCACGTGGATTCGCTCGTCGCTCCTGTGCTTCACGGCGCGGATATGGCGATAGGCATTTTTCGCAGGGGCAAGTTTTGGTCCGACGCGGCGCAGGTGATCAGCCCCTACATCAGCGGCCAAAGGGCGCTCAGAAGAGAGATCATAGAACAGATCCCGTGGCTGGCCGAAGTGCGGATGGGCGTTGAGGTCGCGATCAATCGTATGGCCCGGCGCAGGCACTTAAAGATCAAGCGCGTTGTTTTAGATGGAGTGACGCATACCTCAAAGGAACAGAAGTTCGGCCTAATGAAGGGCACCGCCCAGCGCGCGAAGATGTACGCCGAGATCGGCCGCGCGATGGTACGGGCACGAAAAGACCGGTAGAGCTTGCGCGTGCTGCTTCCTCTCTTTGCTTTAGTGGCGTCCTGCGGCCCCTCGGCCGTTGTCGCTCCCCTTCCACCACCCGATGCGCGCGCGGCGAACGTGCTGGTCGTTTGGAACGCTAACGCTCCCGAAAGCCGCCTGATCGCAGAGACGTACGTTCAGAAGCGCGGCGTGCCGCAGAAAAACCTGCTGGCGGTTAAGGTGACGACGAAGGACAATATCGCAGAGTCGGACTACGAATCAGGTGTTTTGGCCCCGGTCCGTGGGCACATCGCCAAGAACAAACTCAAGATCGATTTCATCGTTTTGGTACGGGGAGTGCCGATTCGGCTAAATAACGAAGGCGGCTATTCCCTCGACGCGTTTCTCATGGTGGACGCGCATCCGAGCCGCGCGGGCAAGTCCTTGGAGCCGTACCAAGCGCCGGCGCCGGTGAACGGCAACGTGAACATCCGCGAGCAGGATATCAAGAGGGTGGTCAACCCGTACTTCGGCAAGTCCGAAAAGTTCGACAGCGACAAGTACGGAATGTACCTATGCACGCGTCTGGACGGCTACACGGTAGAGGACGCCATAGGTCTTATCCAGCGCTCGTTGAAGGCTGCCCCGGCCAAGGGCGTTTTCCTGCTGGATTCGTCTCCGGGAAAGACCTCGGGCTCGCTCGGCGCTACCCAATCCGCGATGCCAACTGCAAAGAAACTCCTCGAAGGGAAGAAAATGCGGGTGGTCTTCGATGAAAAGGCCGAGTTCGCCGGCGGGCAGGATCTTATGGGATACGCAAGCTGGGGCAGCAACGACGGCTCGTTCGACGCGCGAACCTACCATTCGTTGAGCTTCCTCCCGGGCGCGTTGGCGGAGACCTACGTTTCGACAAGTGGCCGGACGTTCCGGCAGACCTCCGGCGGCCAGAGCCTGATCGCCGACCTGATCCGCCAAGGGGTAACGGGTGTCAAAGGATACGTCAGCGAACCGTTCACATTTGCCCTCGCGCGGGTCGACACGCTGTTCGACCGATACACGAGCGGCTTCAACCTCGCCGAGAGCTTCTACATGGCTTCCCCACTCCTTAAGTGGAAGGACATCGTAATCGGCGACCCTCTCTGCAGTCCATTTCGAACGGACTGAGGCGGAAGTGTAGCGCGCCGAACGCTTCAACCAACTCGACCTCCTCTCAATGACAGCGTAAGCCGCGCTGTGGAAAAGTCCGGTAACATTCGCCTATGCAGTTCCGCATAGATGTCGTTGTGCGGTTTCAGATTGCGCTCGTCGTTGCGCTCTCGGCTTCCGCAGCCTTTGCGCAATCCGAACGAAGGCTCGACTACACGACATCCGGCGCAGAGCTGTCGGCGATAGTTAAGGAAATCGGAAAGCTGCCCGGGCAAAAGCTGTCGGTCGACCGCTCGCTCGCGAAAGAGATCGTCGTCGTCTCCGTTAATGGAGTGACTGCATCCGAGTTTCGCGAAAAGCTCGCCGATTGCGTGTCAGGCAAGTGGGTTGAGCGTGAGGGAGACGCTTTCGAGCTCGTGGCCGACGATGTCCTTTCGGCCGTCCGCCGAAGGCAAGACCAGAAAGCATACGCCCGCGACATCTACGCACGCCTTGACAAGTCTATAGAGAGAAACCGGCCCATGCTCCTGGAAGAAGGCGGGGTAGGGTCGCATTATGGCAGGGAGACCTTAACCCTTCGAATTGCCAAGTTGATACCGGTGAGCGTTTACGAGGATCTGCTGATCGGCGATCGAATCGTGTTTTCATCGAATCCGAATCGGCTCCAGCGAAAATTGCCTGATGTCAGTGAGTCGTTTGAAAGCTTCCGTCGAGCCGATAAGGAAAAGATTATCGCAGAAGAGGCAATACAGGGGCGCACGGCAGAAGTCGACCTGCCACCGGTCTCCTCGTTCTTGCTCGTCCTTGAGCGGCGGGACCGTGAAGACCTTTTTCTTTCGTTTCAGGCCATCGGAGACAATGGAACGGTGGTGTCCACAACATTCACGTCAGCGGAAAGCCTCGAACCGGCGATGGCGCCGCCCTCCGCGGAAGGCGCGAAAATCGCTTGGTCTACAGTCGCATTGGAGATTGCAAGAGTGTATTCCAGGTGGACCTCGCATGCTATTTACGGGCTGGCTCCACTGCCGGACGCCGTGATTGATTCGTTCAGGGACCCGGTCAGCCACGAACCGCTGTCGTACGCATTCGGTACCGGTATGCTGGCCCTGGCGAAAGAGCGAAAGGCGAATGTCATCGCAACGATCTCCGATATGAACTTCGGCGGTGCCCTCGGCTTCGCGCGCAATGGACTAGTGACAGGCGAGTTTTGGCGGCTTTTGAATGCGCGACAATCGATCCACGCCACAGACTCGAACGGTTGGATTATCGTCCGGCCGACCGATCCGATCTCGGCGCGTGAATCCCGAGGAGACCGAAGGGCGCTCAGAGATTTGATAGCCGGAAAGGGCAGTCGCCTGTATCCGACTCTCGATAGCCTCGCCGCGTTCGCGCATTCGGCGCCGGCGATCTCCAGGATTTCCGAAGCGCTGGTGGTTCCCTTCTACGCCGTGGTCGCGACAGACAGCGGCCATGTCGGAGCGGCGCTCGGTATCACCG
>JACDEQ010000203.1 GCA_013816225.1 Armatimonadota bacterium
GCCATCTTCAAGGCTTTCGGGCGGTCGCTCAGAAGGGCTGTCGCGAAGGTCGACGCGCACGGCGGCAGCAAAAAGGGCGCGATCGATTAACCCGAATGCTCCTTTACGGCGCGATGCACCTATGCCAAGGCAAATCGTCCGGCGCAAATCCTGAATACTCGGCGCTCGAGCTGCAAAACGCGGGCGCGGATTGGCTGCACGTCGTCGATCTAGATGCTGAGGGCGCCGGCGCCCCGCAAAACGTGGAGTCCGTCCACAGAGTCATCGGTGTCGTGGACATCCCGGTACAGTTTCACGGCGGTTTGCGCTTGGTCCATACGGCCGAACTCATGCTGGGCTTGGGGGTAGGCCGCGTGGTGCTCGACAGAGCGCTGACGAAGACCGAGCATTCGGCAGCGCACTTCTTCAAGAAGCTGGGTAATACGTGCGCGGCCGCTGTAGATTCGTCCGCTGTCGCCGCAAGGCTGAAGGCCGTCGGTTGCCCCCGGTTCATATATACTGGGGGCGTAGGAAACGTCGAGGAAATGACGCTCTTGGGAATTCCGATTATCGCTATCGCAGAAGACGCCCGAAACCTGGAAGCGTTCAGGGGCGTAGGCGTTGAAGGAGTCATCTTAAATGTTTCGCTCCTCCAGGTGGTCAAGTAATGGGTTCGTTCTTTGGTAACTTCGTCGTGCAAATCCTTGTCGGCGTCGGTTTGATGGTATTTCTTATCACTCTCGCCGAGACGTTCAAGGCCAGCGCACTGCGCAAAACCACCAAGCTGTCGAAGGAAGAAGAATTCAAGATCAAAGGCGACATGCAGAAAGAAATTATGGCGCTGCGAGAAGAAGTTGATGCACTGAAATGTACCCTGCTCGAGCACTCGATGAGCCTGCAAAGCAACGTTGACGGCATCAAGCATCGGCTTGAGAGCGTCGAAACGAGGTCACAGGAGCTTCGCCGCTAGGCTCCATGAAGCCGTTCATCGACGATGCCAGGATCAGGGGCCAGAAGGCCCTTTTGCCTCCCGCGATCCTGGTCGAGGAGTTCCCGCAGGACGAACTAACGGAGTCGGTCGTCGCGGCGGGTCGCGATGCGGTCGAACAAATCGTCAAACAAGAATCCGATAAGCTGCTCGCGATCATCGGACCCTGTTCTATTCATGATTCGGAGGCAGCCATCGAGTATGCGGGCCGGCTGAAGGCGCTCGCAGACGGCTTCAGCGGTGAGATAGTCGTCGTGATGCGAGCGTACTTCGAGAAACCACGTACGATCATGGGCTGGAAAGGACTTATCAACGATCCTGATCTCGACGAAACCTATCGCATTAACAAAGGGCTTCGGACCGCACGCCGTCTACTTTTCGAGATTTCGCACCTGGGCCTGCCGGCGGGCACCGAGTTCCTCGATACGAACCTTCCGCAGCATATCGCCGACTTCGTTTCATGGGGGGCGATCGGGGCGCGTACAACCGAAAGTCAGGTCCACCGTGCACTAGCATCGGGCATGTCGATGCCGATGGGTTTCAAGAATGCGACGGACGGCGATGCACAAGTTGCTATAGAAGCCGTGCAGTCGGCGAGCCGCGCCCATTGGTTCCCCTCCATCACAAAGGAAGGCGTCGCGGCGATTTTCCAGTCGTTGGGAAATGATTGCTGCCACGTGATCCTCCGCGGGGGAACCAAAACCGGCCCGAATTACGGTGCAGAGCACGTGGGGGCGGTGGCGCAGAAGCTTTGCAAATTGGGCCTCCCGCCCGCGGTCATGGTGGACTGCAGCCACGGCAACAGCCTCAAGGACCACAGGCGTCAGGCCATCGTGGTAGGGGACGTAGCAGCGCAGGTCGCTTCAGGTTCGGTTGATATCAGCGGCGTTATGATCGAGAGCCACCTGGTGGAAGGGAGGCAGGACTTTGTGCCCGAAACCGCCAAATACGGGCAGAGCATCACGGACGCCTGCATTTCGATCGAGCAGACCGAGCCGATTCTCGAGTCGCTCGCGAACGCCGTCCGGCGCCGCCGCGGCTGAGTTGCCTTGTGGGTTTGATTCGACAATATCGCACATCGATCCCATCGCATTGTCTTCCCTGATGAGCGCACCGTCCGTCGAGACGTCCCTCTGGTTCACTAGACCGCCGAATCGTTCTTGGAATCCTGCCCCGTCGGCAACGGGAGACTCGGCGCGATGATGTTCGGAGGCGTCTCCGCTGAGCGCATGGTGCTGGACGAGCAGACGATGTGCCCGGCTCGAAGATGGACTCTGATCATGAGCACGCCCACCTCGCGCTCCCGGAGATTCGGCGACTTCTCTTGGCCGGCGAGAGTCGGAACCCACAGGAACTGTTGCAGGCCAAGTTTGTCGCCGAACCGATGCAGGAGGCCCTGGGTAACCGTGAACATTCCGCCGAAGTGGCCGATGTCCTCGCCCATCAAGATCACGTTCTCATCCCGTTTAATTTCCTGGACAAGGGCATCGTTTACGGCTTGGGAATGTGCCTACCACGGTGACCGAGATTATGGCAGGGCGACACAATCGGGGAAGAATCAGGGTCTAATAAAGGGAGGGAGAGAAATGTTCAATAGACAGGGTTTGTATGTAGTCTGGCTTCTACTAACGGCATCGAGTCCGGGCTTCGGCTTTACCAATAACATCATGGTCACCGGATACTGGCCGCCGACCAACGAAATGCTGCGGCAGTTCAGCACAAACTCGACGCAGAATCCGAGTGGCTGGCGGGGCGGAAATTGGGAGAATCGGGGGTACAACATCCACTCGTTTTTCCCGGAGTACCCCAAGGGCAGCTTTCCCGTTGGCGAGGGCGACTTCGAGGTGGACTACCAAGACACGTCGAAAGACTGGGCGCGAATCTCGAATGAGATCAAGCCTATGGCCATCATTACTTTCAGCCGAGGTTCTGGCGCCCTCGATTGGGAGCTGGAGTGGCGGCAGCGAAACTTGCAGGTCTGGGTGAACGACTACATAGCACCTTTCCAGCCGACGCCTTCTCCGCCTGACTCAACCGCGCCACCTGGATTCATCCGTTTCTCGTCGTTGCCGATGCAAGGCATTGTGGACGCGGTGAACGGCGCAGGCCTCGGACTAAACGGGTTCATCGACAACACGGGGTTCGGCGGCGGCTTCCTCTCGGAGTTCATCGCCTACCACGGCACTTGGTATCACGATGAGCACGCAGACCCGAAGGACCCTTACCGCAACTTCGCGTCCGGCCATATTCACGTCGGCACAGAGGTGAGCGTGCCCCAGGGGATCGCTGCCAGCGAGGTTTCATTGCGCGTCCTGACCGACTATTTGGACGCAATGGTGCCGGAGCCTTCGACACTATTGGCCGCTCTAGGCGGTTTGACATTCCTCGTTCTGAGACGCTACGGACGCTCTCGAAAGCGTAAAACCGCTGACCCTTGAAAACAGGGCGGCTTGCGAACCCTGTCGGGGGAGGGCGCGGAATCCTTCGAACGTGACAATTTTTGCCTAGGTGATGAGAACGCGGTGGGGCAGAGGGTCGTGTGGTAGGCTCCAGACGCTATGCCAGATCGTGGAGGCGTCGCCGTCGATCAGATTGTTGGCCAAGCTGTCCTCGGCTAGCGTTTCCTCGCTGTTGGCGTAGATAACGTTACTCAAACTCTACCCGCCTGGGATAAAATAGTCTTATGGCTATCGCCGCAGACTCGCAGTTAGACCGCATCGTGGAGACCTTGGGGGGCGAGGCGGATTCACTTCTGAGCCACCGCGCGAAGATTTCGAGGGATCTCCTCCATTTGCCCGGACCGGATTTCGTCGGCCGCGTAATGGCCCAATCGGACCGGAACCCGCAGACCCTGCGCAACCTGCAGTCGCTCTATAGGAACGGACGGCTCGCCGGAACGGGGTACATGAGCATCTTGCCGGTCGATCAGGGAATCGAGCACAGCGCGGGTGCAAGCTTTGCGAAGAATCCTGAATATTTCGACCCCGAGAACATCATAAGACTCGCGATCGAGGGCGGGTGCAACGCGGTGGCTTCCACATTCGGCGTTCTAGGTTCGTGCAGCCGCAAGTATGCGCATAAGATTCCGTTCATCGTGAAGCTGAATCACAACGAGCTTCTCACATATCCGAACAAGTTCGACCAGATCATGTTCGGCTCGGTCGATCAGGCCTACGACATGGGCGCGGCCGGCGTCGGCGCGACGATCTACTTCGGGTCGGAAGAATCCAAGCGGCAGATCCAGGAAGTGGCCGAAATGTTCCAGCACGCGCACGAGCTCGGGATGTTCACCGTGCTGTGGTGTTACCTGCGCAACCCGGCATTCAAGACCAAGGACGTGGATTACCATCTCGCCGCGGATTTGACGGGACAGGCAAACCACCTCGGCGTCACGATCGAGGCCGACATCATCAAGCAGAAGCTGCCCGAGAC
>JACDEQ010000204.1 GCA_013816225.1 Armatimonadota bacterium
GGGCTGTCATGTGGACAACTACCTAAGCGACATCACCCGCACCGTGTGCTGCGGCCCGGCGTCCGACGAGGCAAAACAAGTCTACCGGGTGGTCTTCAAAGCTCACATGGCCGCTCGCGCGGCTATTTATCCCGGGGTGACCTGCGAGAGTATCGACCAAGCCGCGAGAGAGGTCATCGAGGCTGCCGGCTACGGTGAATACTTTGTCCATCGAACAGGCCATGGGATCGGCCTTATGGGGCATGAACCGCCACACATGGTGGCCGGCAGCACGTCGCCTCTCGAGGTTGGGCAGTGCTTTAGCGTTGAACCGGGGATCTACCTGCCGGGCAAGTTCGGAGTCCGAATAGAAAACATCGTGGCCGTTACTGAAAACGGCCACGAATCGCTAAACGAGGAGCCTGCGGCTGAGCTTATCGAGATCGGCGTCTAGCTCTTCCGATAAGGAACGCGCAGCCGGCGCCCATCATCACAATCGTAGAGGGCTCGGGGATGGTTCCGCCACCGCCACCGTTGTTGATGCCGAAGAACAGCGCCGGCAGCAATCCCAACAGTGGAACCGCGTTCGGTGGCCGGGGGGGCGCGATTACGTCCGGAGCGGGGGCCGGGGTCTCGGGCTGGAGCAAATTAATCTCGGTTTGTACCGGGGCGACACCGGGAAGTTCGACGACAATGCCCTCCAGCGGGCCTGAGACGGCCGGCGCCAAACGGGGAATGTCGGCTTCATCGGTACGGATGATAGGATTGCCGCAAACGACCGCGATTAGCGGCGTTCCGTTGCTGTCGAAGAAGAATCGCTCGCCCTTCTTGAAGAGCAACGTCCGCTGCCTAAGTTCGCCCGTAGCGACCGGGACGTTCCATACCTTGAAGTAAGTGTCCTGCTTGAGGCGGCCCACTTTCAGGCTCGATATGAACCGGATCACCTCGTCAGGAGTCATCTGGAAGTGGCGAACGTACCGATCCATAACCGTCGGGTTGTTCTTGACATGCGCCACCAGCGCCTTGACCGTAGGCGTCGCCTTCTCGATGTAAGAGTTCGGTAGCAACCGTTGGGCCGAGCAGACGCTCGAAACAAGGATCACCAACGCTGCAGTAATCTCTCTCCTCATTTGATGTTCTCTCCTGTAGAGCAATCGCTCTTGAAATATTTCAGCTTGCAAGGTGCGAGCTGTACCACGACAGCCACGCGCTATCATGATACACCAGAAATTACGAATTTGGAGGGCAATTTTATGCGAGTTTTTGCGGATTGGCCTTCTACAGTCTCAATCTGAACGAGTTGAAGGCTTCTGCTCTGGAAATTAGCTCGATCGCGTCCTTCGCCGCAGCCTGTTCGGCCTCCTTTTTGCTGCGGCCCTGGCCGCCAAGTCCCATTACCTCGCCATCCAAAACGACGTCGACGGAAAAGATCTTTTCGTGCGCCGACCCTTGTTCCGTCGACACCCGGTAGAGAGGGGTCTTACGCCACTTCGCTTGGGCGATCTCCTGAAGCTTGGATTTGTAGTCACCCACCCCAATCTCGCCGCGCGAAACCTGCTCCAAGTACGGGTGCAGCCGCTCCAAAACGAACCACCGCGCGATCGGCAAGCCCTGCTCCACGAAGATCGCGCCCACTACGGCTTCGAAAGCGTCCGCCAGAATGGACGGCCGAATCCGAGAATCGGCGAGCCGCTCCGAAGGGGCAACGTTTAAGTACTCCTCCAACCCTAACGCAAGCGCTGCCTCCGCAAGCGGCGCCTCCTGCACGACGGTGGCCTTCGCCTTGCTTAACGTGCCCTGATCCCAGTCGGGAAAATGGTTGAAGAGGTGCTCGGCGATGATCATGCCCAGAACGGAGTCGCCGAAAAACTCCAAGCGCTCGTAGGAATCGGTGACCAGGCCGCCGACGGAGCGGTGCTTCAGCGCCAGCCTGAGTAGCTCCTTGTTTTTGATCGGAACGTCGAGCGCGTCTAAGTCAGGGATTGCAGGCCCTCCGAAATTCGCCGTACGCCTTCCACGATTTGATGACGATCCAAAGCGTAGGTCAGGCGCAGGTGGCCGTCGCCTTCGAAAACGCTGCCGGGCACGCACGCCACTTTGTGCTCCTCCAGCAGGTACGCCGCGAGTTCGAGGTCGGTGCGACCGGACAGGTGCGCGCGCACGTCGGGAAACACGTAGAACGCGCCGCCCGGCTTCGCGCACCGGACTTCCGGAATCTTCGCAAGTTCTCCGAGGATCAGTTCCCTACGGCATTCGAACTCCTCGACCATCGCGCGGACCGGCTCGAACGGCATCTTGAGCGCCGCCAGCGCCGCATATTGGGAGATGCTCGCCGGGTTGCTGGTCACCTGGTCCTGCAAAGCCGACATCCCTTTGGCGATCGGCAAAGATGCGGCGGCGTAGCCGATCCGCCAGCCGGTCATGGCGAACGCCTTGCTGACCCCGTTGATCGTGACCGTCCGCTCCGCGATCTCGGAGCCGAGCGAAGCGATGCTGATGTGCTCCGCGCCGTAGGTCAGCTTCTCGTAGATCTCGTCGCTGACCACGTGGAAGCCGTGACGGATGGCTAGAGCGGCGATTTCCTTCAACTTCTCCCGCGGCAAGACCGCGCCGCTCGGATTCGACGGAGAGTTGATGATGATTGCTTTTGTCTTCGGGCTGATCGCAGCTCTCAAATCATCGAGGCTCGGGACGTAGCCGGTTTCGACGGCGGTCTGCACTACCACCGGCGTCGCCTCCGCGAGCGCGATCTGGTCGCGGTAGGTCATCCAGTAAGGGGCGATCAGAATCACCTCGTCGCCCGGGTTGCAAAGCGTCATCAGCGCGTTGAAGACTGACTGCTTCGCGCCGGCCGAAACGATCACCTGCTCAGGCGCGACCGTGACTCCGTTTTCCTTGACGAGTTTGTCGGCGATCGCGCTCCGCAATTCGGGGATGCCGGCGCTCGCGGTGTACCGCGTGTGGCCGTCTCTTATGGCCTGGATTCCCGCCTCGCAGATCGGCCCGGGGGTTCCGAAGTCGGGCTCTCCGGCTCCGAAACTGATGATGTCTTCCCCGTACTTACGGAGTTCGGCGACCTTGGCGGTTAGGGCGAGCGTAGGAGACGGATTGAGTAGGCTGATCCTTTCGGAGAGCATGGCCCAATTATATTCATTTTGGGTGCCTCGACGACCGGAAGCCTTCACCGGTGGAAGGGTGTCGGCAGCTTCTTTTTGCTGTGTTCTTATCCCTCAGGGGTTGAGGACGTCGCCGGGGCCGTCACGATTTCCCGTCCACCCTCGCGCATCAACTCCGCAATGCGCTCCATCAGGATCTTGCCGAACATGTCCTTCGCTTCCCTGCCGTATTTGGTCTCGAAGTCTGCGAAGCTGAACGGGACGCCGAAGCTCGCGGTCACCCGCTGGCGCTTCGGAAGCTTGGCCCCATAGGGCAGCCACTTATCGGTGTCGCAAAGGCCAACCGGAATCACCTGCGCCCCGCTCTTGCGGGCGAGAAGGGTCACGCCTTTGTTGGCGGGCTGGAGTGTTTTCCCGTCGCCCCGGCCGCCTTCCGGAAAGACGAGCACCGCCTCGCCTTCCGCCAGCAGGTCGAGCGTGTGCCGAATCGCCTCCGTGTCCGCCTCGCCCCGGTGGACCGGGAATGCTCCAAGCCGGCGGATGAGCGAACCGAAGATTGGCGGCTTGAAGAGCTCCGCCTTAGCCATGAAATTCAGCCTCCTGCCCGTGGCGCAAGCGACCACCGGCGGGTCGCCGAAGCTGGTGTGGTTGGCCGCCACGATGAGCGCACCTTCCATCGGCACCTGCTCGCCGTGCATCACCCGTATCCCGCCGAACGGCCGGAAGATCAGGTTGCGAATGCCGAACGTTACGGCAAAATAAACCGAGTCCCAATTGCGGCGGGGCACGGCAGTAGTTTGGCTCAATTCGGTGACCCCCAAAACGTGATAACCTTAACGACCCCAGATGTCGATCGAGGAGCAGATGAAAGTTCTCTCCCGCGGCTGCGCCGAGGTCATTAGCGAAAGCGATCTTAACGCGAAGCTGCGGAAGAGCCAGGTCACCGGCAAGCCGCTGCGCGTAAAGCTCGGCGTGGACCCGACGGTGCCGCATGTCACGCTCGGCTGGGCCGTCGTACTGCGAAAGCTCCGGGATTTCCAGAAGCTCGGGCACACTGCCTGCCTCATCATCGGGGACTTCACCGCCACTATCGGCGATCCGAGCGGCAAATCGAAGACCCGGCCGCAGCTCAACCGCGCACAGGTGAACGAAAACGTAAAGGCCGTGGAGGAGCAGCTTTACAAAATCCTGGACAAAGACCGCACCGAAATCCTCTACAACGCCGACTGGTTGGGCGACATGAGCTTCGCCGCCGTGATCCAGCTCTCCAGCCGCAT
>JACDEQ010000205.1 GCA_013816225.1 Armatimonadota bacterium
ATGCTGAACCGGCCCTGATGGTAGCCGTTAACCCAACGCGTGGCCTCGATGTCCAGGCAGAACGTTTCGTCCATTCTCTGCTGTTGGAGGGGCGGGAGAGAGGGGCGGCGATCGCCCTCTTAACAACAGACCTCGACGAGCTTGGCCTCCTTTCGGATCGCGTGGTTTTTATGAGTGCAGGTCGGATTCTCGAAGGGGGGAACATCGCGCAAATGATCGGCGGGCGCGAATGAAGTTCTGGGTGCTGGTCCCAATCGGGCTTGCGCTCATCCTGATCGTGACGCTCATCCTGTTCGGGATTCCGATCGGCGAGTCGGTGCGGCTGCTGTACGAGGGAGCGCTCGGCGACAAGTTCGGCTTACACCGCACGTTCCTCAAGAGTGTTCCGCTGATCTTGGTTGGGTTAGGGATCGTCGTCGCGTGGCGAGCGGGCATGTTCAATATCGGAGGCGAGGGGCAGCTGCTCGCAGGTGTGTCGGCAGGAGCGGCATCTGCTCATCTATTCGGAAATGCATCAGGCCCCGTAATCACTTGGATCATCCTCGCCGTTTGCATGGCTGCCGGCGGCCTGTACGCCGGGGTCGCAGCGTGGCTCTACGTGGCGCGGGGAGTCAATGTCGTGATCAGCACGATCTTGCTCAACTTCCTTACCCTGCATCTCGTCAACTACCTCGTTCGGGGACCACTGCAGGAGCCGACGCACTCCATTCCGCAGACCATGTCGCTACCGGCTGAGTCGATGTTCCACGTGATCGACCGTCAAACAGGCCTGCATGCCGGCATTTTCATCGTGCCTGTCGCCGTACTGCTTATCTGGCTTTGGATTCATCGATCTCCGAGTGGCTTTCGACTTCGCCTTGTCGGCCAGAACGCGATGGCAGCACGGGCGGCGCGCGTTCCCGTACCGCGCGTGCAGGCCATGGCTCTCATCTGGAGCGGGATGTTCTGTGGGCTGGCGGGCGGCGTCGAATACCTCGGCGTAAGCGGTTTTCTTTTCGACAAGTTCTCGCCCGGCTGGGGCTTTCTAGGAATACCGGTCGCCCTATTGGGCGGGCTCAATCCAATGGGCGTCGTCTGCTCCGGGCTCTATTTCGGCGCCCTCTTCGCGGGATCGAAGAACTTGGAGGCCTTCGGAGCGGCCACCAGCTCGTTGGTGTTGGTCATGCAGGGGGCGGCCGTTCTCGGGTTCGTCGTTCTTCATGAAGTCGCTCGGAGGCGCGCGTCGGCGGCGACGGCATGAGCATTGGGCTGGGCCTCGTCGGCGCCACATTGTCGTTGGGAACGCCGCTCGTGATTGCCGCCGTGGGTGAAACGGTCTCCGAACGCGCTGGCGTTCTCAACATCGGACTCGAAGGCGTTATGCTCTCGTCTGCGTTCGCGGGCTTCTATTTCAGCCACACGACCGGAAACCCTTGGTTGGGCGTGTGCAGCGGAGTCGCCGCTGCGATTCTGCTCGCGCTGATAACTGCCTATCTGGTGCTCAAGATCGGCGCGGACCAAGTAGTCGTCGGCACAGGCGTCAACCTATTTTCGCTCGGCCTGACCGGCTCCTTGTTCGTGTCTCTTTTCGGCCAGACCGGGAAGCTCGCCACGGTGCCCACCGTGCCAAAAACCGCCGATGCTCTTTCCCTGAACTCGCTTATGCTCGTGGCGGTGGTTTGCGTTGTATTCGCATGGTTCTTGCTCATGAGAACCCGCTGGGGACTTGCTGCTCGCGCCGCCGGAGAGGCGCCCACTGCAGCTGAATCAGCCGGCTATTCGGTCCTCCGGCTTCGGTTCCAAGCGATGATGTTCTCGGCGGTCACCGCTGGCCTTGCCGGGGCTTATTTGAGCCTCGCGCAGACGAACTCGTTTGCCGAGAACATGACCGAAGGGCGCGGATTTGTCGTGATCGCCGCGGTCACATTCGGACGCTGGACTTCCATCGGCTCGGCGCTGGCTTGCCTGCTCATTGCGTTCGCCTACGGCCTCAAGTACCTCGTGATTTCAATATCACTAGGCATTCCTTCCCAGCTCTTCGACGCTCTGCCATACTTGTTGGCGCTTGCGGTGCTCGCCGGAGCGGGTCGCGGCGCAAGCGCCCCTGCGGCGCTCGCAACGCCCTATAGGCGTGCGTGAAAATGAAACTTACTAGGCGAGTCACCTTTTCCAGCGGCCATCGGTACTGGCTAAACGACCTTACTGAACCCGAAAATCGAGCCCTGTTCGGCCGCTGGACATCACCTTACAGCCACGGACACAACTACGTGTTGGAGGTGACGGTCGCGGGGTGCATCCAGGCTTCACATGGTATGGTAATCAATATCAAGGAGATCGATGCCGTTTTGCGTGATCGTGTCGTCTCCGTTCTCGACCAAAGGAGCTTAAACGACGAGGTGCCGGCCTTCGCATCGGTCCCGCCGTCCACCGAGAATCTCGCTCTTTTCATACGGAAGGCCCTCGGAGACCTTCCGTCGGAGGCAACCTTTGTAAGCCTGCGTCTCTACGAGATGCCTGCCCTTTTCGTCGATGTGGGAAAATCACACACCGTGAAACTGACAAGAGGATATGAGTTTTCCGCCTCGCACCGGTTGCACGCACCGGCATTGTCCGAGGTCGAGAACGTAGAACTTTTCGGCAAGTGCAACAATCGCGCGGGTCACGGGCACAACTACGAATTAGAAGTCACGGTTTCAGGGACGCCCGACACGAGGACGGGAATGGTTGCGGATATCGAGGAAATAGACCGAATCGTGCGGGCCGAGGTCGTCGACCGCTACGACCACAAGCATCTCAACTCCGACCTACCCGAATTCGAGGGCCTTAACCCCACGTCTGAGGTTCTCACCAAGATAATATGGGAACGGCTCGTGAATAACCTACCGGCCAAACTCGACAAGGTGACGGTGCGCGAGACGGCGCGAAATATCTTCGAGTATTCCGGTGAAGACGAATAACTAAATGGAAGAAAATTTCGAAGCTATTTTACGATCGATAGGCGAAGATCCTTCGCGAGAAGGCCTGCTGAAAACTCCAAAACGCGCGGCTGAGGCCATGCGATATCTAACCCAGGGATATACAGCGTCACTGGAGACAATCGTTAATGACGCGATTTTCGAAGAGGATGTCGACGATATCGTGGTAATCCGGAATATCGAATTTTTCAGCATGTGCGAGCACCATCTCTTGCCGTTCTTCGGCTTTGCGCACGTCGCTTATTTGCCAAAAGGAAAAATAATTGGAATTAGCAAGATTGCACGAATCGTCGATATGTTTGCGCAAAGACTGCAGGTGCAGGAGCGATTGACGCAACAAGTTGCGCTCGCGGTCGAAGAGGCCCTCGAGCCTGCCGGTGTGGCGTGCGTTTTCGAAGCAAAACATCTTTGCATGATGGCTCGCGGGGTGAGAAAGCAGGATTCAAACGTCTCGACTAGTCATGTGACGGGCGTTTTCCGCGATTGCCCAATGAGCCGCAAAGAGTTTTACGACCTGATCAAGGAACGGCACTACGCATAATGATTTGTGTTGTTACCGGAGCGAGCAGCGGCATTGGGAGGGCCGCTGCAAGCTCGCTAGCGCAGCGAGGTGTATCCCTCGTTCTTTCGGGACGCGACGCGGGCCGATTAGACGACGCCCGCAACCTCTGCGCGGGAGTCGAAACGGTCGCTTTGGCCGGTGACGTCACGTCCCCTGCGCACACGGAGCGCCTTTTTGAGATCGCCGCTGAGCTTGGCCCAAGCGACAAGCTTGCAGCAGTTTTCGCCGCCGGCGTCGCGCACAGTGGCGACACGTTGCAACTGCCCGAACAAATCTGGCACGAATCGATCTCAGCGAACTTGACGGGGCTGTTTCTTTGCTGCAGATCGGCCATCTCGGCAATGCTCGTGCGTGGTGGCGGCCATATCGTGAACGTGATGAGCATAGCTTCTATAACTGCGTTCCCCCAATCCGCGGCCTATGTGGCGTCGAAGCAGGGCGCGTTGGGATTAACCCGCTCACTCGCCGCCGAGTTTCGGGCAAGGAGCGTCCAATTAACCGCGTTCATGCCCGGAAGCACCGACACGGAACTCTGGGAGGGCAAAGCGTGGTCGCCTCCAAAGGACAATATGCTATCGGCGGCCGACGTCGGCGACGCGATCGCCGACCTGGTCGTTTCCGACAGGAAGGGATACATGGACGAAGTCCATTACATGCCTCCGAAAGGGATTCTTTAGCAGGTGTCGAACATCAAGCCGGTGCGCAAGGTAGGGGTTGTCGGAACGGGCGGTATGGGCCGAGTGCACGCCCGCCAATACGCAAAAATGCCTGACGTCGAACTCATCGCTTTCGATGGAGACCCCGAGCGAGCCACAGCATACGCAAACGACACGGGAGCGTCGATTGCAAAGACG
>JACDEQ010000206.1 GCA_013816225.1 Armatimonadota bacterium
CTCGATGATGTCCCCCGTCATCGCGTAGCTGTTAAAGTCGCAGTACCCGCACTTGGACGGGCAGAATGGCGTGTGGATATAAACGGCGACGGGCTGGCTCATCCCACGGCGAGTATACTTTTTCCGCCCATGTGGGACAAATTGCGCGAAATCGAAGAGCGGTACGAAAAGGTCCAAGAAGACCTTCAAAACCCCAACATAACGTCCGACATAGGACAGCTGCAGAAGCTCGGCAAGCTCAACGCCGAGCTGGAGCCGTACGTCGCCAACTTTCGCCGGCTGCAAAAGGCGAAGGACGAACTGCAAGACGCCGAAGAGATGCTATCCGATCCCGAGATGAAAGACGCCGCCCTCGCGGAGATCGGCGAACTCCGGA
The DNA here is from genome assembly GCA_013816225.1 of Armatimonadota bacterium. Taxonomy (GTDB): domain Bacteria; phylum Armatimonadota; class Fimbriimonadia; order Fimbriimonadales; family ATM1; genus JACDEQ01. Next base: position 377 of record JACDEQ010000206.1, read on the forward strand.
GGACGATCGAAACGCTCGAGGAGGAGCTTCGAGTCATGCTCCTGCCAACGGACCCGAATGATCGGAAGAGCGTCATTATCGAGGTGACGCAGGGCGCGGGGGGCGAGGAGGCGGCGCTGTTCGCGGCCGAGCTGTTCCGCATGTACACCCGGTTCGCCGAGCGGCGGGCGTGGAAGTACGACGTGATCGACATGGAGGAGACAGGAATCGGCGGCGTCTCCAGCGTGACGTTCTCGATCGACGCGGACGGGGCGTTTTCCCAGCTGAAGCACGAGAGCGGCGTCCACCGGGTTCAGCGCGTCCCGAAGACCGAGTCCTCGGGGCGGATTCACACCAGCGCGGCGAACGTGCTCGTCCTGCCCGAAGCCGAAGACGTGGAGGTCGACATCCGGCCCGAGGATTTGGAGATGGACACATATCGGGCAGGCGGCGCGGGCGGGCAGCACGTAAACAAGACCGAGTCGGCCGTGCGAATCAAACACAAGCCGAGCGGCGTCATCGTGACTTGCCAGGACCAGCGGAGCCAGCTGCAAAACCGCGACAGGGCGATGCGCGTGCTCCGCGCGAAGCTATTCGAAAAGCAGCAGGATGAATTGAACAAGGCGCAGTCGAAGGCGCGGCTCTCGATCGGCAGCGGCGACCGGAGCGAGAAGATCCGCACGTACAACTTCCCGCAGAGCCGCGTCACCGACCACCGGATCAACTTCACGTCGCACAACCTGAACGGTGTCATGGACGGCGATTTGCAAGACATCGTGGACGCGCTGGTTTCCTATGAGCAAGCAAAGCTCCTCGCCGCCCACGCGAGCGAATGAGAGCGGCCTTCAGCCAGTTGCAATCTGCCCCGGGGATCCCTTCGGATACATCGGTCGGCTGGTGGGCGTGACCCTGCAATTGACCTTTAATTTGGGTGGCACGGACACGCGATTCCTTGCTTCCGTTCACGAAAACTCGCAAGCAGCGTGTCCGTGATAGACGCCTTTCGCCAGCGCGCGAGTACAATCACCTCCTGTCAGATTAGCACAGGGGGAGCATGGCTTGCCGATCCGGGCCGGCATATGGACGCTGATCTGCTAGGACATTCGAGGTGGATCGATGAGACGTAGTTCTGCAATTGAAAGGTATGCGTTCACGGACACGCTGACGGTTTACACTAGCTCGTAAAAATCCGCTGAAAGGTTCCCATGTTTCGGGCGAAGGCGGCAGGTACCTATTTGTACTAAAATTGGAGAATTCTCCTAGCTTAAGCGGCGCAATTCGTGTATAGTCAAGTTGCAGATAGTCCGCGTCTCGCGGTTCATGTTGCGCAGTTATGCGCAAGGGAGAAGAAAATGAAGTTTCTGCTCGCAGCGATCCTTTCCCTTCGGGCCGGTGCCGCACTGGCCGACGACGTAATGTGGTCGACGGACTATACAGTCGCCGACGGCAGCAGCAGCAGTATGTCGCAAGCCATCGCCACCCCTGACGGCGGCGCGTTGGCAGCCTATTGGACCAGCTACGACAACAAGTATGGGACCGATTACAGCACGTACGTTGTGAAGTTTTCTTCGACTGGGGTCTTCGAATGGGACGACGGTTTTGGCGGCGCGCGGGGCGCCTCTCTGGGATTCGACTCCCTGGGCAACCTCTATGTCACGATCTATCCCACAGATCCCTTCACCTGGATGAATCTCGTTGCGCGAACCAGGAAATACGACCCGAACGGCGGGCTGCTGTGGGAATACGCGCAGCAGCCCCATTCGAGTAAGGATATGTTGGTCGAGGAGGATGGAAGCTGGTACTTGGCAGGTTATGAGTGGGGTGAGGGGGGGACGGATTCCTATGTTCGAAAGATCGACCCCGCGGGCAACCTGATTTGGGAACGTGACGGCCTTGGGGCTAACTCGCTCGAACGCGATCGGTCCGGCAATATCGTTGTTCTCGGTTGGCAGACCATGACCGTGTTGGACGAGAACGGCAATACATTGCGATCCCTTTCGTTACCTACTTGGGATTTTACGAAGGGGAAGACTGCATTCGGTCCTCAGAACGAGGTCTACGTAGCCAACGCGCTAGAGAACTATAACGTGGGCGTCGTGCGGAGTTATGACACGTTAGGGAACCTCAGGTGGGAGAGGACGTTTCCGAGCAGGGTAGCCTCGGTGGACTGTGACGGCTCGAAAGTCTATGTGGCTACCAGCGCGTCGGCGCATTGGCTCGACCTTTCCGGCAACGTATTGTACGAATCAACGATCTATGGCAGCAATGACGACCTGGCCGTGGTGTCCTCGCTCGACGGTCTGGGCAACTACTGGACAATGCGCCGCCTTTATTCTTATAATTATGCGCGCTTATTGCGACTAAAGCAGGGTGTCGGTATGGCGGCGGTCTTTCCGATGCACGTGGGCGATCTCTATCCTAAGTTTGCCGTAGGCCGGGGCAGCGATCTGTTTACGGCCCAAGTAGTCTGCCCTGACCGACTACTACGCGTCATCCGCTATCGCATCGGCATCGACCACGATTCCGCTCAGCTCGTTCGCGGACGTACGACCGAGAACAGCCACTGGGCGATCATGCACAGCAGCGACGGCTACTGGAGCATCGCGCCCGGGCCGGTATTCACGAACCAGCAGAACCCGATATCGATGATCGTCAAGCACACGGCTCCGCCGGAGAACCCGACGGAAATGGGTGTGACCCTCGAATCGCGTGGGAGCGTCAACGGCGTGAAGCAGTCGGTCCAGGTTTACAACTTCTCGACCTCCACATGGACGAGCCTCGAATCGAACGTCGTTCTGCCCTTCGGCGGCGCCGCCGACCGCTACGCCATCCTTCCGGTACCGAATCCGGTGAACCACATCGGCCCCGGCCGCGAGATCCGCCTGCGAGTCGAGTATCGCAACGACTCTCCGGTGTTCGTGTGGCCCTGGACCGCCCGCATCGACCGGGAAATGATTAGGTATGTGAAGTAGACCGCTGACTGGCATTCGGAAGCGGCGCAATTCGTGTATAGTCAAACTGCAGATCGACCGCGCCTCGCGGTTCATGTTGCGCAGTTATGCGCAAGGGAGAAGAAAATGAAGTTTCTGCTCGCAGCGATCGTTGTTCTTCAGGCCGGTGCCGCACTGGCCGACGACGTAATGTGGTCGACGGACTATACAACGACCCACTTGGACAGCCCGGGGCAAGTCATCGCAACTCCTGACGGCGGCGCGTTGGCAGCATATTCGACCGTCGACGGTAACTATCCAGACGAGTATTACTACACCTACGTTGTGAAGTTTTCCTCGACTGGGGTCTTCGAATGGTACGACTGGTTTGAGCACGCCACGGGTGCCTCTTTGGGATTCGACTCCCAGGGCGACTTCTACGTAATGATCTATCCTGTCCATCCGGGGGGCCCTCTGAGCTCGTTGCAAGAACCAGGAAATACGACCCGGGCGGCGGGCTGCTGTGGGAATACGTGGAACAGTCCCATTCCTGGTCGGATATGGTGGTCGAGCAGGATGGAAGCTGGTACTTGGCAGGTTATGACTGGTACGGTGACCGTTCCTATGTTCGAAGGATCGATGCCGCAGGAACACTGATCTGGGAACGAGACCTTAGTGGCTCGCTCGAACGAGATCGGTCCGGCAATATCGTTGTTCTCGGTGAGGAGACCATGACCGTGTTGGACCAGAACGGCAATACATTGCGAACGCTTTCGTTACCGGGTTGGTTTTTTACGAAGTGGACCACTGCCTTCGGTCCTCAGAACGAGGTCTACGTAGCCGACGTTCAAGGGAACGTGGGCGTCCTGAGGAGTTATGACACGGTAGGGAACCTCAGGTGGGAACGAACGTTTCCGAGCGCGATAGCCTCGGTGGACTGTGACGCCTCGAAAGTCTATGTGATTACCGGTGCCTCGGCGCATTGGCTCGACCTTTCCGGCAACGTATTGTACGAATCAACACTCTGGGGTCACCCTTTTAACCAAACACAAAGGGGG
>JACDEQ010000030.1 GCA_013816225.1 Armatimonadota bacterium
TAGCTGAGTTCCTCGTCGATGGAGCGAACGCGGTCGTCATGGAGGTTTCATCGCACGCATTGGCGCAGAAGCGGGTCGAAGGCATAGAGTTCGATGTCGGCGTATTCACCAATTTGAGCCAGGACCATCTGGATTTCCATCCGGACATGGCGCAGTATTTTCAGGCGAAGAGGCGTCTTTTCGGAGATCTGCCCACGACGAAATCCATCGTTACGGTCGCGAACGTGGACGACGAGCACGGCGCGATGTTAGCTGCGCAGAGCAGCCGGAGCCTCTCCTTTGGTTCGGTCGATGCCGATGTACGACTTGTTGCATCCGAGGTTTGGCTGGACAGGTTGCGGCTTTCGTTTGATCATGCAGGCCACCAGTACGAGGCTGTTGTGCCGGTCGGGGGCAAATTCAACGTTTCAAACTGCCTTGGCGTCGTTGCGGCCGCGATCGCCCTCGGCCTTTCACCCCACGATGTTGTTCGTGCCTTGCAGAATGTACGCGCGGCATCGGGACGGTTCGAATCAGTACCAGCGGGCGGTGATTTCAATGTCATCGTCGACTACGCGCACACCCCGGACGCTCTCGAGAAGTTGTTGCTGTCCGTTCGCGAGCTTACATCGGGGCGCGTGGTGGCCGTTTTCGGCTGTGGAGGCGACAGGGATCGCACGAAACGGCCGAAGATGGGAGCTGCAGCGTCGACACTGTCCGATGTGGTGTACGTCACCAGCGACAACCCCCGGACGGAGGACCCCGCGGCGATTATAGCGGACATCATGCTCGGCGTTAGTGCCGAGGCCAAGGTTGACCCCGATCGCAAGTCCGCCATTCGGTCCGCAATCGCCGAAGCGTCGTCGGGGGATGTGGTTGTGATTGCCGGGAAGGGCCACGAGGATTACCAGATTCTGGGGACCTCCAAGATTCATTTCGACGATCGGGAGGTCGCGGCCGAAGCAATAGCGGAGAGGTCTGCATGCGCTTGAGCCAAATCGCCTCCGTACTCGGTGGTTCCCTCGGTGTTGGGATCGATAGGGAAGTTACCGGAATATCCGTGGACAGCCGTACCGCGAATCCTGGAGATCTGTTTTGCGCCATTGTCGGCGAGGCGATGGACGGGCACGACTTTATTGGAGACGCGGCCGCAAGGGGAGCCGTGGCTGCGATGGTGTCGAGGGACGTCGAGAGTCCGGTACCGAAGCTTGTTGTGAAGGATATTTCAGCAGCTTTGGCATCTATAGCTACACATATTCGCGACAGATTTGAAGGGGTCGTCGTTGCCGTGACGGGCAGCGTGGGAAAGACAACGGTGAAGGAGTTAATCTCGGCGGCGTTGTCCTCGGCCGGTCCGGTTTTGAAGTCGATTGGGAACCAGAACACCGAGTATGGGCTGCCAATGACCTGGATGCGGTTGGAAGAGCAGCACAAGTTCGTGGTCCTGGAAATGGGTATGCGGGGCCGGGGACAAATCGCGCATCTTGCACTGTTCAGCAAGCCGACCGTGGGTGTGGTGACAGTGATCGGAACGTCGCATATCGGCGAACTCGGGAATGTTCGGGCCATCGCCGAGGCAAAGTCGGAATTGCTGCAAGCTATACCGAATGATGGCATTGCGGTTATCCCGTCCGGCGGAGAGTTTTCGGATTTTTTGCGCAAAGCTGCTCGGTGTCCGGTGGTAACGTTTGGAGAAGGCGGCGACGTTTCGGTGGTCGATTCGCGCACCGACTTTTCCGAGAATCGGACCGAGATAAGTTTGGAAGCGAGGGGCGAGCGGCTTAGCGGCTCCGTCCCGGGTTTGGGGTCTCACCAGGCTCAGAACGCGGCCGCGGCGATTGGCGTCTGCGTGGGTCTTGGCTTGCCCTTGCATGATGCCATGGGATCGATGTCGCTAGGGGACATCCCGGGCTACCGCATGAAAGCGGTTGAGTTTAATGGCGCAACAATTCTAATTGATGTATATAACTCCAGCCCGGAATCTTGTATGGAGGCTCTGCAGAATCTTGCTTTGGCGCCATCGACTGGACAGCGGATCGCAATCCTCGGCGACATGCTCGAACTTGGCGATTACACCGAGGAGGCACACCGCAGAATCGGAGCTGAAGCAGCGCGGCTCAATCTCGATCGCCTGTCTTTGGTGGGCCGAGCGGTGCATTGGGCGCGGGACGGGGCCATCGACGAAGGTTTCGAGGGGCGGTTGGACTTGTACGGCTCCGCGGAAGAGGCCGCAAGGGTTTTTGCGCGGCTCGAACCCGGTGACTTCCTGTTGATTAAGGGTTCGCGGGGTATGGCTCTGGAGAAGACCTTGGAGGCTGCGGGGGTTAAGACCGATGTATAAGTTTGCTGCGCAGTCCTTCTGGGTCGCCCTTGCGATCTCGGCAGTTATGGCGTGGCCGACCCTCACGCTGCTTCGAAGGATCGGAATCTCGAGCATTATCAGCCCCTACGCGCCTGAAGGGCACATGGCAAAGACCGGGACGCCGAACATGGGAGGTGTCTTCATCATCGCCGCGCTTGTCGTTGCCCTCGCCCTCTCGGGGGTTGCCGGCATTTGCGTCATCATCGGATTCGCAGTGATTGGATTCGTCGACGATTTCGTTGTACCGCGAACGACTTCCATGCGCGGTCTTGGTTGGATGCCGAAGTTGGCGATGGAGTTCGGCATACTGGCTGTCTACATCCTTATGGTAGGTGGCTCGAGTTCGGCCATTTGGACCGCGTTTTTTGTAGTTTCGTTTGCAAACGCTGTAAATTTCAGCGACGGGCTCGATGCGCTCGCAGGCACGCTGATGTTAATAGCATTGGTACCGTTTGGCACCTATTACTTGATGGTGGGGAATGTCCACAACGCCGCGATGGCCTTCGCGGGGATGGGTGCTGTGATCCCGTTTCTATTCCTCAATGCGCCACCCGCCAAGGTATTCATGGGCGATGTCGGCTCGCTTGCTCTCGGTGCCATGTTCGGGCTCTTGTTCTCGGCAGCGCCGTGGCAAAGTTCAATTTGGCCGTGGGCTGCTTCTTTCGTTTTCATCATCGAATTGGCGCTCGTGCCGATCCAGATTCTTGCCGTAAAGACGATCAAACGGCGCGTCTTTCCAGCGACCCCTATCCACCACGGGTTCGAGAAAGTGGGCTGGCCGGAATCGCGTGTCGTCTGGTCGTTCGCACTCGCCCAGGTCGTACTTTCGGCCGCTGCGCTTACGGTGATCTACTCATGACCGATTTCGATGGTATGCGGGTAGTGGTCATTGGGCTGGCGAGAGCCGGAAGTTCGCTGGCTCTAGCGTTGACCAAGGCCGGCGCCGCCGTTACCGTCGTCGACGAGAAACCCGCAGACTCATTGAGCATGATCGAGCAGATGGACAGGCTTGCGGGCCGCGGCGTCGATATTGCGACCAGTTGGTCGGGCAACGTGGAATGGCATACGACCGACTTGATCGTGCCTTCGCCCGGGGTGCCTCGAACGCATCCCGCCTTGAACGACGCGACCAAGCGCGGCGTGCCGGTTTGGAGTGAAATCGAGGTCGCCTACAGGCTGTCGAAGGCGCCCGTTGTTGCCATCACCGGGACCAACGGCAAGAGCACCGTCACGGCTCTGACCTATCACATCTTGCATCAGGCTGGGAAAGGCGCGATCTTGTGCGGAAATATCGCGGGGTCAGGCTTTCCGGAGACTCCCATCGCCACAGCCGCGTCGAGGGCGCTTGAGTCCGACATCCTGGTTTCTGAGGTTTCCTCGTTTCAGCTCGAGTGGATCGATACATTCCGTCCACACGCCTGCACCATCACGAACATTTCTGAGGATCACTTGGACCGATACGGGAGCTTCGCTGAGTACGCCGCGATGAAGAAGCGAGTCCATTCCAACCAAACATCTGAAGACGTCGCGGTTATCAATGCGTTTCACCAAGAGACTTTCGACGACGGGCTCCGGGCGCGCAGGCTTACCTTCGGCGAGGCCGGCAGCGACGTCGTTATCGATTCTGATCGCGCGATCATGGCAAGCACCGGTATCGAAATTCGAAGCGAGGAGCTGTGGGCCGGGGCGCGGCATAACCTCGAGAACGCCGCGGCAGCTTGGCTCCTCGCGAGTTCACAAGGCGCGGATGGCGAATCCGTTCCGAACGCTATCAAGTCGTTCAAAGGCATAGCGAACCGGATGGAAATTCTCGGTACATGGGACGGCCGGAGATTCATCAATAACAGCATGTGCACGAACCCTGAGGCTCTTCGTTCGTCGATCGAAGGTTGCCCCGCGCCGATGGTCGTTTTGGCGGGTGGCGTCCTTCAGGCAGAAGACCTTTCGCCGCTCGAACGGATCGACGAATCGCGCCTGCGAGCGGCTATCCTGTTCGGGCGAGATGGCGAGCGCCTCGCCCCAACGTTTTCCGGCAAAGCTGTGCCGGTTGAAGTCGTGGAAGACCTTGCGACAGCATTTTCAGTCGCTATTGCGGCATCGTTTCCCGGTGATACGATTATCCTTTCGCCCGGTTGCAAAAGCTTCGACCAGTTCGACGATTTCATCGCGAGAGGCGAATGCTTCCGGAGCATCGTCCGTGAGTGTATCGGAGGGAGTGCGAATTGACGCCCTATACAAAGAATGGTATTGACCCCCTGCTGACGATCCTAACGGTCTTGGTGGCTTTCTTAGGAGCGGGCGCGGTATGGGATGCGGCGTTTGCGGCCGGGATGATGAAGGGCCAGGGCGCCTTTCCCATGGAGTTTGTCAAGCATTGCGTAGGGCTGTTGATCGGTGGAATCGCATATTTTGTCGTCTCAGGCATTCCGATCGTCAAGCTGAAGCGGATAACCCCGTGGTTTTACTGGATTATTTTTCTGGCATGCATCTTGGTCTTGGTCCCGGGCCTGGGCCAGGTGGCTTGGGGAGCGCGCCGAAGGCTCGGTGGTGAGGCGCTTGGATTCCAGCCGGCCGAATTGCTCAAACCGGCTATGGTTGTGTTTCTTGCGCTTTGGGCTTGCAGAAAGCTGCCGGAATTCAGGCGACGCGGTTTTGTCGCGTGGCTCGATAACGTCGTTCCGCGCATTTGGCCGATTATTATCGTCGGGATCAGCTTCGTATTGGTCGAACTCGAGCCGGACCTCGGGACTGCGCTGGTCATACTTATGATCACGTTCGGGATGTTGCTATTCGGCCTCGGAAGGAATCTGTACGGCAAGTACAACATTAGGATCCTCAGCGTGTTTGTCTGCCTGGCGATCGCCGGCATAAGTTTCTTGGCGCTGTCTAAGGGCTACCGGGTCGAGCGCATCGAGAATCACGCGAAACGCTGGCAGCCGGGGATCGTGGATGGTCCAGGTTTCCAAACGACGGTCGCCGAGAAAGCGATGGCGGTCGGGGGGCCGGTCGGCGTGGGCGTGGGTAAAGGCATGGCCAAGCACGTTCTACCTGCGGCAACAACAGATTTCATATGTGTAACAATATTCGAGGAATTTGGAATAATCGGCTCGTTTACCCTCATTCTCCTTCTGAGCGGGATAACGTTTCGGCTGCTGTACCTGGCCACATTTGTCAAGGATTCTTTTGGAAGACTTGTCTTACAAGGAACAGGATGGTGGATAGGAAGCCAGGCGATCTTCAATTTACTCGTCGCGGGGTCCGCAATACCGACCGTTGGCATCCCGCTGCCTTTTTTCAGCTACGGCAACAGCAGTTTGCTGGCGCTCGGGATAGCGCTCGGTGCGTGCCGTTCAGCCATGTCCGCGCGGCGGACCTCGGAGGTTGCGCGTGAGAATAGTGGTGACGGGCGGGGGCACGGGCGGTCACGTTTATCCGGCGCTTGAGGTCGCGAAAGCCGCTGTTTCTGAAGGCCATGAAGTCCGCTATCTGGGAAGCCTGCGCGGCATCGAACGGTCTGCTTGCGAGCATGCTGGCGTATCGTTCACTGGATTTCCATCATCGCCGATTCCTCGGCTGGTGTCGCCCGTTGGCCTCGTCTCCGCTTACCGCATTCTGCGAAGCTCGGCTGCGGTACGCCAGGCCCTGAAGAAGTGGAAGCCCGACGTCGTGCTATCCATGGGCGGATACGCTGCGAGTCCGGTCTTGACCGCGGCTCGATGGATGCGGCTTCCTCTCGTTTTGCATGAGCAGAACTCTGTGCCAGGTCGAACGAACTTGATGGCCGCAAGGGCCGCGCGCAAGGTTTGCATTGTATTCGCCGAGGCAGAAGTCTACTTCCCGGGGAAATCGGTCGTGACCGGCATGCCGATCCGCAGTGGCCTCCTCGAGGTCGCTCGCGAGGTGGCCGGCCACGAGACGTTTTTCACGTTGAGCTATGGAGGTTCCCAAGGGGCAGCGGCTCTGAATGAGGCCATGTTGACTATGGCGGCCCAGGTGGGCACTCTGGACGTGTCGTGGCTTCAGATCACTGGACCAAAACTGTTCGAAGAGGTGGCGAAGGCTTTGGAGCGGGTGTGCGCGCCGCCGAACTTTCAAGCGAAAGCTTTCCTTCAGGCCGACGAGATCGCCGCAGCATACACGAGAGTAGACTTGGCGATCGTTCGTTCCGGTTGCGGCACGATCACCGAACTGGCTTTATTCGGCGTTCCGGCAATTTTTGTGCCTTTTCCCCACGCCTACGCGAATCACCAGTATCACAACGCCAAGGCGATCGAGGCGATCGGCGGGGGCGAGGTATTGCTTCAGAAGGATTTGACGCCGGATACGCTAAGAGCGGTCTGGCAGGGCTGGAGAAATGATTCGGAGCGGCGCCGACAGGCTGCGGATGCGTTGCAAGCATGGTCCCGTCGGGACGCGACGCAGAGGGTGCTGTCCGTGGTAAAAGAGGCTGCGTATGCGCTTAAGATCTGAGGTCGACGAGTGGTTCGGTCAGGGAGCTAAGCTTCCGTCCGAGGGCAGGATTCATTTCGTCGGGATTGGTGGTGCGGGGATGAGCGCATTGGCGCGCATTCTGCTCACTCGGGGCCGGGAAGTGACAGGATCGGACATTGCCGAGTCGGCGAGCCTCAACTTATTTAGGGAGCGTGGAGCTAAGGTTTTCATCGGACATTCCGCGGAAAACGTGGACGGCGCCGCTGCGGTTGTGGTGAGCGACGCTATCAAGCTTTCCGACAATTCGGAAATCGCGGCGGCAAGAGAGAAGGGACTGACGTTCATCCGACGGTCGCAGCTGTTGGGGATCCTGCTGGAGGGCTACCGAGTCCTGGCGGTCACCGGCTCACACGGAAAGAGCACGACTTCTGCGATCCTCGCGCAGATCCTGGTCGACGCAGGGATGGACCCGCTGGCAATCATCGGGGCCGACGTGCCGGGGTTCGACGGGAATGTTCGGCATGGCCGCGGCGATTTTGCCGTGGTAGAAGCTTGCGAAGCCTACGACAGCTTTCACGATTTGAAACCCGAAATGGTGCTGTTAACCAATTTAGAGCCCGAACATCTCGATTATCATATTACTTGGGAAAATTTGCGAGGTAGTGTTGTCAAATTCATTAACTCGGCCACGGCAACTCCTAAACTGATTTTCTGTGGTGCAGATAAAGGCGCCAATGAGACTGCGTCATTTATTCGCGACAGCAAGGCGTATGCGTCGAATCCCGCCCTAAATGGCGAAATGCATATTATCGGGAAGCATAATGCCCTCAATGCGTCTGGCGCGATTGCCGTCGCCGAAGAAATCGGCATTCCCGCAAGTCGAGCGATCGCCGCGGCCGCGTCTGCCCGTGGCTGCGTTCGGCGGCTCGAGCGTATCGGGGAGGCGAACGGGATCACAGTTTACGACGACTATGCACACCACCCGACGGAAATAGATGCTTCGCTGGAAGCAATTCGGGGCGCGCACCACAATAATCGAATTATCGCCGTTTTTCAACCCCACCTTTATTCCAGGACTAGGGACCAACTCGATGAATTTGCGCCCGCACTTTCGGCGGCAGATATTGCTGTTATTACCGACATTTATCCAGCGCGGGAACGCCCGATTCCAGGCATATCGTCCGCGTTAATTGTCGAGCGCCTCGAAAACATGGGTGCGCAAAGTATTTATATATCATCGCGACATTTGCTTCCGAGAAGTATCGCTGCTATTGCTAAACCTGGTGACGTAATTGTGGGAATGGGCGCCGGGAATATCGACAGCCTCGCCCCGGAGGTTTTACAAGAAATTAATCGGGCGGACGATCCGCTGAGGGTTGCCGTCTGGAGCGGTGGAGATTCCGCGGAAAGAGAGGTTTCGATTCTCAGCGGCGACAGGGTCGTGTCGGTGCTTCGGAGCAGGGGGTACCAAGTGGAAACCTTCGATCCAGCCGAGCTCCTGTTGAACCGTGGAGACGTGTCGAATCTGAAAGGCCCGGGCAGGCCCGACATCGTCTTTCTGGCTCTGCACGGTACCGGGGCCGAGGATGGCGCGACGCAAGGCTTTCTCGAACTGCTGCACCTTCCATACACGGGCAGCGGTGTTCTAGCGAGCGCGCTAACGATGGATAAGGCGGAGACGAAACGGCGGCTCAATGCCAAAGGGCTACCAACTCCAAAAGGAGTGGAAATACTTCGAGGCGATGAAATTCCAGACTTTCCGGTGCCGTGTGTTGTAAAGCCGAATGCGCAGGGATCGACCATCGGGCTCACTTTTGTTACCGATCCGGGCAAGCTCGGAGCAGCGGTAAAAAGGGCGCTGAAATACGATGAAGTCGCGTTAATAGAGGAGATGGCTCAGGGTGTGGAAATTAGTGTCCCGGTGCTCGGTGATGAAGTGTTGCCGGTAGTGGAGATTCGTCCGAAGTCAGGAATCTATGATTTTGAGTCCAAATATACGCCAGATGGGGCTGAGGAAATTGTTCCGGCAAGAATCAGTGATAACGCCACAAGAACTGCCAAAGAATACGCAAAACTCGCGCATGAGGCGCTCGGCGCGAGGGATCTTAGTCGTACCGACATGATCGTTAATGGCGACGAAATTGTTATTCTGGAAGTCAACACATTGCCCGGATTGACGCAGACTTCGCTACTTCCGAATTCGGCGGCTAGTATCGGAATTTCATATGGAGCGCTGTGTGAAAGAATTCTCACGATTGCAATGAGGCGATATGGCATCGAAAAGAAGAAGTAAAGGTGGGCGCGCCTATGGAGGCTCCTTCCCGTGGGCCTTTTTTTGGTTCTGTTCGTTTCTGATCATAACTTCGTTCGGTCTCGTTTTTAGCCCGTTGACGCGAGTGAAACGGGTGCGCATTAGTGCCAGCGAATTGAGAGACCACCAGAGGCTGGAAGCAATCATCCGCAGCATTGAACCCCTGCCGGCGATGCGCATACGTGGGGCAGAGGTCGAGCGTCTGGTGGAAGAAAACGCCCATGTGGAGCGCTCCTCGTTCGCCCACAACATCTTTGGCCGGGGCTTCCTGAAGGTCGTCTACCGCGAGCCGGTAGCCACGGTGCGGGGCAACTACGCAGTCGATGGAGGTGGTGAGATTTTTCCAAGTTTGGGAGGGAATCTGAACTTGCCGACCATTGAGGGTAATGTTCAAGTTACGAGTCCTATCTTAACGTTATGCGATCCAGGGCCGTTTCGGACTGCTGCAAGATATGCGAAAAAACTTCAATTTATTGAACGAATTCCGCCCGGAAGGCTCGCAATTGGGGAGCGTGGCGGGATATCCTACTTGGGTGGGAGCCTGCTCGTCGAATTTGGCGATGGGAGCAGGCTTCAGGAGAAGGTAGAGGTCTTTAAAAAGGCTCTTGAGCAGCGGCCCGAGTTGCTTAATGGAAAGGCTCGCCTAAACCTGGTCGACCCCGACGATCCCATGTCGGGAAACTAAGTTCTGTTAGATGAGCAAATACTCGCTGTCGAAGGCGCCTAGCTGGATTGGGCCGGTCACAATTGTGGCTCTGCTGCTGGGCTTCTTGTTGACCGCCGCGATAAAAAGTTCGGCCGGCAGGTCGACTGATCTCTTCTATGGCCAGCGGCCGGTGTCGACATCGCCTACTCCCCCAGGAGACGCGATCGACGAACGCGACGACGAGATCAAGAACCTGCGCCAACAGGTGACCGATCTGCAGGATGCAATTTCCGACCGGTCGCGCCAGTCCGCCAACCTCAACGACAGCCTGCAGGAAGTAAAGCTGTTTGCGGGCCTGACGGAGGTGACCGGCCCTGGAATCGAGATTATCCTTCGGGATAGCAACAAGAAGAGCCCGGACATCAGCATCGTCAACGAATACAACATCCACGACCGCGACGTTCTAACGGTGGTCAACGACCTCTGGATGAGCGGGGCCGAGGCCATTTCCGTCAATGGACAGCGGCTTGCCAGGAGCACGAGTTTCCGATGCGAAGGGCCGGTTATCTATGTCGGCCGCGTTCCGATCGCGTCCCCGGTGAAGATTTCGGCTATCGGCAACGCCGACACTTTGTACGGGGCAATGGCCATGCAGGGCCGGTTTTTGGACAACATCAAGCAAGCCGATCCGGCTATGGTCGAGATTGCCAAGAAAGACAAGCTCGTCATCCCAGCCTATACCGGTTCTACCGAATCGGACTATGCGAAGTCAGTTTCTCAAAAGTCCTCCGGAGGGAAGAAGTGATCGCGGTCCCTATTTTGGCCCTGGCAATCGGCTGTCTGTTGGCGTATTTCGCAGTCAATCCTACGGCGCCCCTCCCGCGCGAATATATCGGGGTCGCGTCCCTGGCTGGGCTAGACACGCTCTTCGGTGGAATCCGAGCGGCGCTTGAAACGAGGTTTCGAAACGAACTGTTCCTAACGGGGTTCGTGTTCAACATTTTTCTCGCCCTCGGGCTGGTGTATCTAGGCACCAAAATCGGGGTCGAGATGTATCTTGCGGCAGTTGTCACCTTGGGAGGAAGGCTGTTCTTGAACTTATCGATAATCCGGCGGCATTACCTCTCGAAGCTGGCTGATGCGCGCGACCGGAGAACTGTGGAGGCGAATCAATCATGAGCTCAATAGCGGCCGTAGATATCGGCAGCACCAAAGTCGTTACGGTCATCGCCGATCTCGAACACCCGGGATCGCCGCGAGTGGTCGGTGTCGGAGTTGCGCCCTGCGGCGGCACCAAAAGGGGCGTCGTTGTCGATATAGAGGAAACAGCTCAAGCCGTGGTGAGCTCCGTGCGAAAGGCCGAACATATGGCGAATCGGAAGCTTGGAAGCGCGACGGTGTCTGTCGCCGGCGAGCACCTGCACAGCCAGCCAAGCCGGGGCTTGGTGCCGATTCTCAACCCATCGCGAGCCATCACGCGGGAGGACGTCCACAGGGTCATCAACCACAGCAAGCAGATCGCAATCCAAGGCGACCGCGAGTTGATCTTGTCGGTGCCGCGGTCTTTCAAGATCGATGGACGGGACGGAATTACCAAACCATTCGAGATGAGCGGCGAGCGGCTCGAAGTAAACACATTGCTCATAACGGGCCTAAGTTCGCAGCTCGAGAACCTGCAACGCTGCATAGGCCGCGCGCAGATCGACGTGGAGCAGATGATTCCCCGCGCCCTGGCTACGGGCCTAGCGGTCACCGACGCAGCCGAACGAGAGCAGGGCGTGGCTGTGCTGGACATCGGTGGGGGTGCCACCGACGTCGCTGTGTACATTGACGGTAGTCCGATTCATCTTGCCATGCTCTCGGTTGGGTCGCAGCACATTACGTCGGACATTCAATACCTGCTGAAAACGACCACGGATGAGGCGGAACGGATCAAGGTCGACGCAGGAGCGTGTTCGCCGGAGGGCTTCGGCGAAGACGACGTCGTCGAGGTGGAGCAAATAGGCAATTCGCAAGCCCGGCCATTCTCGAAACGTGTGCTTGCGGAGATCATCGGATCCAGGGTCCGAGAAATCTTTCGCATGGCGAGTGAGGAGATCGACTCGGCGGTCGACCCGAAGAAATTGGGCGCTGGCTGGGTCGTAACGGGTGGCGGAAGCAAACTCCAGGGCCTTGCCGAGTTCGTTGAGACGGCAGCGGGAATCAAGGTTAGAACGGCAGCGCCCAAACCCTTTGTCGGCATGGGCGATATGCTGGCCGGTCCAGAGTTCGCCACCGGGGTCGGACTTATCAAATTTGGATTGAAAGCGCAGCAGGACGAGTCGGTCACCGCGGAAGCGGGCGATTCGCGGAAGTTGGTCCGCAGTATCGGTTCTATCTTCGCATCCAAGCCGAAAGAGGAAGAAATCTAAACAGGAGCATGATGAAAGTGACAAACAACGGAGCGCCATTAAACGCAATTATCAAGGTCATCGGGGTCGGAGGAGGCGGCTCGAACGCCGTCAACCGGATGATCGAAGCGGGGATTCAAGGAGTCGATTTTATCGCCATGAACTCCGACATCCAGGTTCTCGATCTTTCCAGGGCCACGAACAAATTGCAGCTGGGTACCAACGTGACCCGCGGTCTGGGAGCGGGAGGCAACCCTGAGGTCGGCCGAAATGCTGCCGAAGAAAGCCGCAATGCCATCCGAGAATATTTGAGCGGGGCCGACATGGTATTCGTGACCGCCGGAATGGGCGGTGGAACCGGGACCGGCGCGGCACCGATCATCGCCGAGCTGGCCAAGGACGTGGGCGCCCTCACTATCGGCGTGGTCACGAAGCCATTTGCCTGGGAGGGTCCAAGGCGTTGCAGATTAGCCGACGAGGGCATGGCACGGCTCACCGAAATAGTCGACACGATTATCTCGATTCCCAACGACCGCCTTTTACCGGTTGTCGAAAAGCGCACGACGCTGATGGAGGCGTTCCGCGTGGCCGATGACGTTCTTCGCCAGGGAGTCCAAGCAATCTCGGACATCATCACAATCCCGGGTCAGATCAACGTCGATTTTGCCGACGTCCGCTCGATCATGTCCGGAGCGGGCCCTGCCCTGATGGGCATCGGCTACGGCACCGGTGAGCACCGAGCGCAACAGGCCGCCCAGAGCGCCGTTTCAAATCCGCTCCTGGAAACGAGCATTGAAGGGGCGACCCGGCTTCTGGTGAATATCACCGCTTCCGGCGACATCACGCTGGCTGAAGCGAACGAGGCAATGTCTTATATCCAAGGCCTCGCGGCCCACGACGACGCGAACATCATCTTTGGGACCGTCATGGATGAACGCATCGAAGGCGAGGTCCGAATCACCGTCCTCGCATCGGGCTTCAATATGGCGACCGACCTCGGCAAGAAGGTTGCCGAAGTGACCACGGGAGTGGTTCCGACGCCTAAGCCGGTGGATGCACGCCGTACGGATACGGGCGTTCCATTCGTTCAGAAGCGGATTCCGTATCAGCCTCGAATCGAGTCGATCCCGGAACCTGTTGCTGTGGCCGAGGACCGGCAGTCGACATTCAGCACTACGACGTTGCCTCCCGGAGCAGGGGCCGCGACCGGAACACCTCGACCGGTTCCGCCAAGACAAGTCGAACCGGAGCCGGAACCGGAGCCTCAGCCGGTAGCGGTCACAGAAAAGCATCCCGAGCCTGTAGCAGTGGAATCTCCCGCGAACGAGGCGGACCTCGATATTCCCGCCTTCATTCGCGAGTATAAGCGGAATCAGGATAACTAGAGCCGGGCACGTACCTAGGTATTCGTGGCCCCGCGGGCCGAAATGCCAGCGGGGTCATGAGCAATGCGTCCACGCTAACTTTGAATTCCGGCGACGTTTGCAATATCCGGAGAGTGAGCGTGTACTCGCCGTCACGCAGGCTCATTTTGCCGAGGTTGTACCATCCGAACCCACGCCCGTATCCCGATTGGGCGTCCCTGGGAAACGTCAGTGCCGTGCCATTT
>JACDEQ010000031.1 GCA_013816225.1 Armatimonadota bacterium
GTGCAGTGCCAGCAGGTATTCCTCGAACTCCTCGCTGAGCCGCTCGAACATCGGCGCTTCGGCCGCGTGGCCGCCGTAAACGAATGTGCTCACCAGCCGGTAGCTGGTTTTTCCCTGAGCGACGTGGTCGATGAGTCCTGAGGCGGCGCCGCATCGCCTGAGAATTGCCAGGTGCTCCGGGAAGAGACCCGCCCAAAACATGATCGTGTCGCCGACGTGCTTGTGGACTTCGCGTTCGCGCTCGAAGCTGTTCGCTCCCAACAGCACATCGCCATCCGCGATCAACTCGACGATGTCGTCGCCTTTGTCGCTATCCAAAGCGAGCGCGTCGGTGTGGATGAATTCGGTTATGAGCGTGCTGAGATAGTTCTCGACGGTGTTGTCCGCCAATCGCAGCCTCTGCTTGACGCTGTCGTGCAGGAGGCCCCGGAAATAAATTCTCAGCGGGTGGTCGTCGCTTATCTTCGTGCGTGGCATCTTTGGCTCCAGGCTCTGCCGAGCCGGACTTTGAACTTAGGACGTTGCGCAGGAGGCAAGGGTTCCGCCTAAAACGAGACGGCGTGGTCCTCTTCGAAGCCACACATGATGTTGAGCATGTGCACCAGTTGCGCCGCGCCGCACTTTCCGTTGGGGTCCGCGATCACGTCGACCCGGAGTATCGCGGTATCGGGCTCACCTGGACTGAGGATGAGCTGGTACATGGCCCCTGGTGTTCCGCGTACGAGCTGCGGGCCCCAATCGCCGCCTTCGTGGCGGCGGACAAAGAAACTGCGCGCGAAGCATTCGTCGTAAAGGTCGTCGATCTCTGAAGAGCTTTGGGGGACGCGAATCTCCGACAGGCTGGTGGCGATCAGGCAGCCGTCGAGGTCCATTGGGTTTCCGGTGACGGCTGCTCCTTCGATCCAACCTTCGGTCTCCAGCACGCGGTTCACCTCTTCGTAGTTATCGTCGAATGAGAAGACAAACGCGGGCCTATCCGTAAGCATGGCTGCTTTCGCAAGGGGCGCTACCGCAATGGCTGCGAGGGTTGCAGAGGGGCCAGGGCAGGATGCCATATCGGCGCAGACGAGGGGGTTGTTGTCCATGAGCTCTGCCAGCCCGTAAGGGCCGTGGACATACGGGTCTCCTTGCAAAACCTGGCGATTCCAACCGTTGCGCCCGAATTCGATTTTGTTATTTACAGCCGCTTCGAAAGCCGCTATGCGGATATGGGCGTGCCGTGACAATATCGCCTCGAGGGCGGGCGATCCCGCCGCTCTCGCCTCAACCGTTTCCTGCATGCGCCCTTCTTACCTCACGCGAACATCTTTCCAAAGAAATCGTTCACGACAAACCAGACTCTTTCGATGAGCACGGCCATCCGAGTCATGATCGTGTTTCCGAAGTAGACGCCGAAACCGACCATGAGCCAAAAGCGGCCGATTCGGCTGCCCGCTTTGATTATCGGATTCCTTTGCTCGAAAATGAAGAAGAAGTAAAGCAGCACGGAGACGAGAGCTAGCAGGAAGAGTGAGTTATTGAGCGATCCCCAGAAATCTAATCTGCTCCCCTCGCTGATCACGATCGGACTGCGGAACGAGGTGGCAACGAGTGGCATCTGCTGCGTGAAGTTGTTGCGCAGAGCTTGGCCTGCCGATGCCCCGAGAATCACCCCCAGGACGAGTCGCATGAGCCACTCGCCCCTCTTGAAATAGAGGCCGTACCAACAAAGACCCAAGACGAGTGCGGACCCGCCGAAAATGATTCGCCCGGTGTCTCCGGCCGCAATCGCCTCCTGAAACGGAACTAGCCATCTGGGCTCCAGCAATTCCACCCACGTGACCACCGCGGTGAACCCAATCGTGAGGCCGAGAAGCAGGTGTTCACCTACACGATAGAGGCGGTTTTCGCGCCAGAGAAGGCTAAGGATGGCGATGACGGCTCCCGCGGCGATCCAATCCCCAACCCTTTCGAAAGTGATTTCCGCGATCATTTCGGCAGCCTGTTCTTGGCGATCTGGCCGATGTTGCCAATGATAATCGCGAGCAGGATCAACAAGTGGCCTGCAGTCTGGCCGACGAGGAACTTGCTGGCGTAACCCTTCTCGCCGATCGCTTGCTCATATTCGCCCCCGCCGCGAGACCCCACGAGCATGCCCTTGATCGTTCCCGAGCTTACGAACGGGTAGAGCACCGTGCTGGTGATGGCTGCCACACCGGTCAAATATGGAGTCCTGGCCGAGTAATGGAAGTACGTGATGTATTCGCGGAACTCGCCGTAGCTGATCGATATCGCGAGCGCCCAGTCGTCGGCGGTCATGACGTCTTTGAGCCAGGGGTAAGTCTCTACCTTGTGTCCCAGGTCGTCTGCAATGGCTGTTCCTGGGAAGTTTCTCGAGAGGCTTTCGATCGCGATGGATTTCGGATCGGGGAGTTTGAATCCGACCGAAATCCAGTCTTTCCCATACTCCTTTGCGCACTCGGCGGCGAGTTGATCCATAACCGGTCTGTAGAAGCGTGGGCCGAGCGCATTGCCGCTGATTAGAACGAATTTCTGGTTTTTTCGAAAAAGATGCCGGACGACACCGTAGAACTGTGCGCGGAGCTCGCCGATCGTGCCCATGTCCCAATCGCTCTGCAGGAGAACCGGTTTGCGCCCGTCGAGCTTTTCGATCGCGTCGTAAAAGCCACGAGACTCGCGGCTCAGTCGGATAGTAAGGGGGGCTTGTATGAAGCTGGAAAGGATAATGGCAATGATCAAGGCGAGATAGAGCCAACGGCGATCCAGATCAGCCAGTTTTACAAGCCAACGCAGCACGAGTGTAGAGTTCGCCGTCGCGGGGATCGTTCCTTGCAATACGGCACTACGACGATTACGGGGTAAATTGCGTCTCAGCTTAGGGTACCTAAGATGGACAGGGAAGATCGCTCAATAGATATGGCGCTCGTTGTGCTCCGGCTTACGCTCGGAGTAGTTATGATTGCGCATGGTCTGCAGAAGGTCGGCGTGGTTGAGGGCGGTGCCGCGAGCTTGGGAAACCAGATCGAGATTTTCGGAAAGATGGGGATTCCGGAGTGGCTCGGCTATTTATCGATCGCCGCGGAGCTGCTCGGCGGGCTTGGAGTTTTGTTAGGGCTATTCGGCAGAGTAGCAGCCTTTGGCATTGCCGTGAACCTTTTCGTCGCAATTGCGAAGGTCCATGTCGATAAAGGGCTGTTCGCGCAGGGCGGTGGTTTCGAATTACCGCTCGCCTTGTTCACCATGGCACTCGCCCTGCTCTTCACGGGAATGGGCCAATACTCAGTCGATGCGGTGATGGCTAAAACGATGGACAAGAGCATCGGGACGGGTGGCAGGTTCTAAGTTCGCCATAATCTGAGGGTGAGCGGCGATATCTTAGAGACATTTCCCAATCCGGCGCCTGAGCGCGACTATGTGATCGAACACGTTGGGCAAGAGTTCACGAGTGTCTGCCCCAAGACCGGCCAGCCAGACTTCGCCACGATCACCCTACGCTACATCCCGGATCATTTGTGTGTTGAACTTAAGTCGCTAAAGTTGTACTATTTCAGTTTCCGGAATGAAGGAATCTACTTCGAGGCCGTTATTAATCAGATTCTCGATGATTTCGTCGCCAGTTGTGAACCGCGTTATGCGCAGGTGGAAGGAGATTTCAACGTTCGAGGCGGGATTGCGAGCAGCGTGACCGCCGAGTACCGCAAGGAATGACGATGCCGCCGGACGCTTGGACACACGCCGAAACGGCTCTGGAACTGCCTCAGGTTATCGACCTCGTGGCGGCGTTTTGCGAGACCGACCTAGGTGCAGCCGAGCTTCGGGATACAAGGCCGTCCTTCGACCGCGCGCTGATCTCGCCGCGGCTACAGCAAACCGGTGAAGCAGTCCATGTGCTCGAATTGGGTGAGACACCGGTGTACTCGAACGCCCGGGACGTTGGCCATGCCGTGGCATTCGCGGGCAAGGGCTCCGCATTGCCTGGCACGGAGCTCTACCGGGTCGCGGAGACGTTAGGCGCGATGGCACGGCTTCGGAAGCATGTCGCTGCGTCCCGCGAGAACGCTCCTGGGCTATGGACCATCGCCCAACGGTTGGCATATCTGCCAAAGCTAAAAGAAGAAATCGAGACGGCGATCGGGCCCGACGGCGACGTGTTGGACGGAGCGAGCGCGACCCTCAAGGCCATTAGAGCTCGCAAGACGAGCCAACTGCGAAAGATCACCGAACGGTTGCAATCGCTGATTTCCGGTTCGCACAGATCCTATTTACAGGAGGCTTTGTACACCCAAAGGGACGGCCGCTATGTAATTCCTGTGAAGGCACAGTTTCGCGGAAAGGTTCCGGGCATCGTCCACGATTCGAGCGGATCTGGGCAAACGATCTTCGTAGAACCCGAGGTGATCGTCGGCGAGATGAACAAGCTGCGCGAACTCGAGGGCGCGGAGAGGGAAGAAGTCGAAAGGATATTGGCCGACCTCGCCTCCAAGGTGGGGCATTCGTCGGAGGAGATAATTGTCGGATTATCCGCGTTAGCGGAGCTTGACGCGATATTTGCAAAGGCCCGATACTCCTTCGCAGTAAAGGGGTGCGAGCCGGCAATCGAGGACGGCCATTTCATGAGCATTAGAGAGGGCCACCATCCACTTATCGAACGACATTTCTCGGTGCCGCTCGATATCGATATTGGCGGAAAATATAAATCGCTTATCATTACCGGCCCAAATACTGGCGGAAAAACTGTATGCCTTAAGGCGATTGGATTGTATTCGCTCATGATCGGGTGCGGGATATTTCCTCCGGCGAAAAGAGTCGCGTTGGGTCCATTTACCGGCGTGTGGGCGGATATCGGCGACGAGCAGAGCTTGCAGCAATCGCTCTCCACATTTGGCGGCCATTTAAAGAACATCGCGAGAGTATTTAAGAACGCCTCGTCCGGAGCATTGTGTTTGTTCGACGAAGTCGGCGCCGGCACCGATCCGCGTGAAGGCGCAGCCTTGGCCAAGGCGATTTTGACGGAACTACTGAACCGCGGCGCAGTTATCGGCGCGTCGACTCACTATGGTGAGCTCAAGGAATTTGCACTGACGAACGACCAGTCGACTTCGGCAGCGATGGAGTTCGACCTCAAGACGCTGAAGCCTACCTATCACCTGATTCCCGGGGCGACAGGCTCAAGCCATGCATTCGAAATATCACGCCGGTACGGAATACCCGATCAAGTTATAGTGATTGCAGAAGAGATGATTGGTAGCGAAGGCGCCAAAGACCGTGAAAAGTCGAATTACTTGGACGAATTGATTCGCGAGGCGCGAGAGGATCGGGCGGCGGCAGACGCACAAAGGATGGCTGTCGCGAGCCAAGTTCAAGCCCTCGAAAAGCAAAAACAGGATGTTCGTGAAAAGTTGGAGACCGTCAGATCTCAGGCGGAAGAAGCGGTGTCAGAGGCGGTTCGGGACGCGAGAGACAAATACAGGCGCCTGACGGAAATGATTAGCGCCTTAAACGTTAGCGGTTCGGAAAAGGAAGTGCTTCGCGAGGAAGCGCGAGCAATCGAGAGGGGACTTTCAACCGCAAGGCAGGAGCTTAAAATGCCGAGGGAGGCAAATCCTGAGGTTTTGTCCGTAGGGATGGAGGTGGGAGTCCAAGGGCACCCGCATATCGGCAAGATTCTCGAGATAGGAAAATCCGGAAAAGTCATTGTGCAAATAAATCAATTGAAAATGGCGGTGCGTGCCGATGACGTTTCGCCGGTCAATCGCCCGTCCATTGGAAAGAAGGCGGCAGTCGTGAGGAATCCAAGCTCTATGTCCCGATCAGAGAATATTTCTTCGGAGTTGGTAATTCGTCAGATGCGGGCGGAGGACGCAAAGGATGCGCTGGATCGATTCTTCGACGATGCGGCGCTCGCGGGCCTGGAGCGTGCACGGATCGTTCATGGAAAAGGCGATGGCATTTTACGACGAATTGTGCGGATATCCCTTGAATCCAGAAAGGACGTTGCCGCGTTTGGCGAAGCGCCCGCAGACCAGGGAGGTAGCGGCGTGACGGTTGTGGAGTTTCGCCCGTGAGCAGCCACTTGCGCGAAGCAGCGGCGGCCGCCCGAGAAGTGGCTTACGCTCCCTATTCGGGCTATATGGTCGGGGCGGCGGTTTTAGGCTCAAATGGACTGGTCTACGCCGGTTGCAACGTGGAGAACCCTTCCTACGGTCTTTCAATTTGCGCAGAAAGAAGCTCCGTTTTCCGCATGGTATCCGACGGGTGCAATGAGGCCACGGCTTGTGCGATCGCTACCGCAAACGGTGCGCCACCGTGTGGTGCGTGTTTGCAGGTCTTATCCGAGTTCGCGTCTGATTCGCCGCAATTCAAGATTTTAATGGTCGATGAAGTGGGGCGGGTCGATGAGAAGACGCTGGCCAACCTCTTCCCGGGCGGGTTCAGACTTCGAGCAAGTTCTTAGTGCGCAACTCCTCGGCGAAGCGCCTGACCGCGTCGGTCCACTCCGGCAAGGGCGACAGGCCGAGGGACTGATACTTCGAAGTGTCGAGAACACTGTTTTTCGGCCGTGTTGCCGCTGTCGGGAATTCTTCGGAGGACACCGGCTCGATTTCCACATCGATGCCTGCGGCAGCGACCGACGCGGTCGCCAGTTTGTGCCAAGTCGCCTTCCCGGAGTTGACTATGTTATAAATTCCACCATCGGGGCCGAGGTCGGCGAGTTGCACGACGGCCGCTGCGAGGTCGGACGTGTACGTGGGTGAGCCGGTCTGGTCGCTTACAACGCGCAGCGGCTTGCGTTGGAGAGCCGAGCGTATGATTTTCCGAGGGAAGCAATCCCCTCCTGCGCCGAAGAGCCAGGCGGTTCGCACGACGATCGACTCACACGCTTCCAGCAGCAAGGCGCGCTCACCTTGGAGTTTGCTTTCACCGTAAACACCGAGCGGGTTGGTGGAGTCGTATTCTCGGTAGCGACCGCTTGCTTTCCCATCGAAGACAAAGTCGGTACTCATGTGGATGATCCGCGCACGCGATTCCCGGGCGGCGCGTCCTAGGAATCCGGGGG
Source organism: Armatimonadota bacterium (assembly GCA_013816225.1). Lineage (GTDB taxonomy): Bacteria > Armatimonadota > Fimbriimonadia > Fimbriimonadales > ATM1 > JACDEQ01. The sequence continues at coordinate 7,058 of JACDEQ010000031.1, forward strand.
CGACTCCATTCAAAAGGAACGCGGCGTCGCGGTCGGTCTCCGCTTTGTCTACCGCCGTATAAGCTGCGCAGTTGACGATCCAGTACTGGGAAGCGCCGGGAACATAATTAGAGATCGAAGTTTCGTCGGTTACATCGAGTTCGTCGCGAGTGGGGGCGAGCACCTCCCAACCCCTGCGTTCGGCCGCTTCCACCACTGCGCTTCCGAGCAATCCTGAACCGCCGATGACGATAAGCTGCACACTTTGAGTCTACCTTTCGGCTGGTACCATCGAGTTCGTGCGCGAGCCGACCATCAGACCGTTCCATGAGGGAGACGAGCCTGGAATCCAGGCTGTGATCAAGGGAGTCTTCGACGAGTACGGCTTCACATGGGAGCCGGAGGGCTACAACCGCGACTCGTTGGATGTGCGCGAGTTCTATCACGATCAGGGCGGCGGCTTTTGGGTGATGGAACTCGATGGCATTGTGATCGGGACAGTAGGTCTGAAAGCCCGAAGGGATGGCCGGTGCGAGTTGTATCGGCTTTATCTGCCTGCCCAGCACCGAGGCAAGGGTCATGGACGAGACCTGTACGTTTTTGCGCAGGAAGCCGCAAGGGAAGCGGGATTTACTGAGATGGAAATCTGGTCCGACAAGAAGCTGGCCGCCGCTCATGGAATGTACACGAGGAGCGGGGCAGAGCCTCTCGGCGAGCGAATCTGCGATGATCCCGATAATTCGGAGGAGGTCGGATTCCTTCTGAAACTGTGAATAATCGGAGCGCGAGGACAGGTGGCCTTTGCCGGCAGGATGCCGGCGCTAATGTGCCGCCGCTCCGCTCTTCAGCGTTCTGATCGCTTCGCAGACCCGATCTGGGCCATCGGGCGCAGTCCAAACCTGATGCAGAAGGTCTACCAAGTAGCTGCCCACCACCGCGCCGTCCGCCACTTCGCACACCATGCGCACGTGTTCCGGCTTCGAGATGCCGAAGCCGACGCAAACCGGCAGGTCGGAGCACTTCCGAATTCGCTGAACGCTTTCGGCGACCTCCCGCGGCACTTCGCGTCCGGCTCCGGTCACGCCTGTGCGCGAAACGCAGTAGACGAAGCCGGTCGAAGCTCCGCACGCTGCCCGTATTCGAGCCTCGGTAGAAGTGGGCGCCACAAGGAAGATTGTGTCGAGCCCGGCGTTCGAGGCGACGGCCTTCCACTCGCCGGCTTCTTCGGGGGTCAAATCGCTGAGGATGACACCCGAAGCGCCCGAGTCTTTAGCGCGGCGGGCGAACTGATCGAAACCGATCCTGAGCGCCATGTTCGTATATCCCATGTATACGATCGGCGTTGAGACGCTTGCCTGCGCAACCGAGTCGAAAACCCCGCTCATGCGCGTGCCTCGCTCGAGGGCGCGCTGGCTGGACGCCTGGATTGTTGGGCCGTCTGCGATAGGGTCACTGAACGGGATGCCGACCTCGATGACGTCGGCGCCGCCTGTTTCGAGGATTTCAAGGATTTCGGGCAGGTCGTCGAGCGAGGGGTCGCCCGCGGTGACGAAGGCTAACAGTGCCCTTTCACCTTGGGCGCGAAGCTGGGCGAAACGCTCGGATAGCGGGGACATCGGGGCAAGTTTACCGGGGGTTTGGTGGGGGATCGGTCGGATAGGGCTGATTGGACCACTATGGCTTATAGGACCTATTGGGACGCGTTCCCAAAGTTTAGAGGTTAAGCAATCGGGATGCGGTTTCCATATCTTTGTCGCCTCGGCCGCTGAGGTTCACCAGGATGGTCGAGCCGTTTTCGAAAGCGAGTTTCTTCAGCAAAGCGAAAGCATGAGCGGATTCGAAGGCGGGGATGATGCCCTCGGAGCGGGCGAGCCAGACGAAGGCGCCCAGGGCTTCGTTGTCCGTTACTGCGTAGTAGTCAGCGCGGCCGGTGTCCCTTAGATAACTGTGCTCGGGGCCGACTCCGGGATAATCGAGGCCTGCGGAGATCGAGTGGGTGTCGAGAATTTGGCCGTCTTCGTCCTGCATCAGGTAGCTATAACTGCCGTGCAGCACTCCCGGCTCTCCTGCCGTTAGGGGAGAGGCGTGCTTGCCCGTTTCGACGCCCTCGCCGCCTGCTTCGGCTCCGATCAGCCTAACGCTTTCGTCTTTCTCGAAGTGGTGGAAAAAGCCGATGGCGTTCGAGCCTCCGCCGACGCAGGCGATGCACGCGTCGGGGAGCCTTTGGACCGCCTCGAGCATTTGTGCGCGGGCCTCGAAACTGATCACCTTTTGGAAGCTGCGCACCATGAGCGGGTAGGGGTGGGGGCCGACACATGAGCCAACGATGTAATGGGTGTCGGCGACGTTGGTCACCCAGTCGCGCATGGCCTCGTTGGTGGCGTCCTTGAGGGTGCGGGTGCCGCTCGACACGGGGACCACCGTCGCGCCAAGCAGCTTCATGCGGAAGACGTTCAACTCCAGGCGGCGGACGTCTTCCTCGCCCATGTACACCACGCATTCGAGGCCAAAGAGCGCGCATACCGTGGCGGCTGCTACCCCGTGCTGCCCAGCGCCGGTTTCGGCGATGATCCGCCTCTTGCCCATTCGTCGCGCGAGCAACGCCTGGCCCAATGCGTTGTTCAGCTTGTGCGAGCCTGTGTGGCAGAGGTCTTCGCGCTTGATCCAGATACAAAGTCCGAGTTCCGCGCCGAGGCGCCTTGCTTCCGTGATCGGAGTCGGCCTCCCGATGGTGGTTTTCCAATGACCAGTCAGTTCGGCGATGAACGCCTGATCTCCGGCCGCTTCCTCGACGGCTGCCTCCAATTCATCGAGGGCTGGGATAAGCGTCTCCGGGACGTATCGGCCGCCGAAATCGCCGAATCTGCCGGCGGACGGGTGGGCTAAAGGCATGACAAGATTATGCAAGCTATCGACGCGGGCGATGCCAAATGCGACGATTTGCGCACCTAAAGAGGCTAGATTCCGCGCAAACATTGACCTCAGGCACCAAAATTAGCAACAATAGTGCAGGCGTGCCTCCGTCAATATTAGTGGGGGCTCCCAAGGAGATAGATTTTGAGATCATTCGCATCTTCAGCATTTAAGAAAATTCTCTTTAGCCTTGCGTTGGTAACGGCCGTCGCCGCATCCCAGGCAGGCACGCTTATTGTTCAGTCTCCTGCGGATGGAGATTTCGTTGGAAGCAACACTGTCATCACCTTCCGAATCACCGGCGGCATAAATCAGGTTACGGTGCGGGCCGTCATAACCGCGGACGAGGGCGGCGCAAACACGACCCTAGAGACACAAGTCAATCCGGACGAGAACGGCAACGCCAGCGGTACGATCAATTGGAACCCGAGTGAATCGTTCCCGGAGGGTGGCTATACGATCGTCGTCACGGCTACTGAACAGGGCAACAAGTACAACACGGTCACGATTCACGTGACGCTGGACCGATTTGCGCCCAGGTTGTTCGAATACAGCCCACTCAACAACAGCTTTATTAACGGCAAGATCTTGATCACGGCCCGCATCGATGAGCCTGCGGAGAACATCGAGCAGTGGCGCGTTACCGTCAACGACGCGGACCTTCCCAACAACACCGGCTCTACCCCCGAAGTGAGCGTGCTCTGGGATCCGGCCAACATAGAACTCGACGGCGAGCAGACAGTCAAGATTATCGTGAGAGACCGTGCCGACAACGAATCGACGCAAACGATAACTGTGACACTGGACCGAGCTGCACCGGTTATCAACGTTGTCTACCCACGAGTCAACCAAGCGATTCGCCCCGGTTCCATCGTTACCGTTTTGATCTTGGTACAGGACATTTCCTCGACTTCCGTGGACCCGGTTGCGGTCGTTGTCGAAATCCGCGATCTCGATGATAACGTTCTAAGGCGGGTGGCCCGTTTGCGGTACGATGAAGTGAATGAAACGACCGCTCGCTGGGTCGGGCGGTGGAGGGCGTCGTTGCCGCCTGGCATAACCGAATTCAAGCTGACCGTGAGATGCGTGGATAAGGCAGGGAATAGCGCCGCGCCTCAAGAAGTTCCACTTCACTTCGGATTCTAAGGCGACGAGAAACTAACAGAGGATGGTAAATATGATGAACGCAAGGAAGCGGTACGCAGCTGGTTCAGTTTTCGCATGTCTCGCCGGGGCGGCTTTCGCTGACATACCGGATATGCTCAGCTCTTTCGAGATGGGTGGCAGAGGGCTCGGGATGGGTGGTGCGATCTACTCGAATTCCTCGGATCCGAGCGCAAGCTATTGGAATCCGGCCGGCCTCGGACACATCACAACGAGCCAGGCCGAGGTCAACTTCAGAAACCGACCAAGCAACAACACGACGTTGACGGGCAACTTCAGTAACCCGGATGAAGACACCCAAGGCACTTTCGGCCGCAACCAGTTTTCTTTCCTCGGAGTTGCTGTGCCGTTCCGGAGCGGAACCCTCGGCCTTAGCTACGCGCTCGGCGGCTACGCCCGCGAGCTCAGACAGGGAACCGGGTTGATCGTCGACCCGATTGAAAACATCACGGCAGACGTCTTCACCCGGGACGCGGTGAGCGATGAGTTTATCACGTTGGCTTATGGTATGAAGCGCGGTTCGTCCATGACGATTGGCGCCGGCGTTGTTTACGCGCGCGAATCGATCATGAACCAGACTCAGATTAGCCTGTTCCAGAACGGTGATCCGATTCCGAGCCCAGACCCGACCGACGACAACGAGACCGCCGACGGCTTCGGAGCCATCGTCGGCGTACAGTTTCAGCCGGGGAACAACCCGAACACCTCGGTCGGAATGAGCTTCAGGACGCCTATTAAGCTTAGCGGTTTCGACGTATTCGATTCCTATTCTGATACCATTCCCGCGCGCCTTCAGGGCGGCATCATCTTTCGCAAGGACGGCCTTCGCGGCGGGCGGGATTATCTGATCGGCGGCCTTGACGCGGCGTACTATTTCGCGGCCAATGGCGGCCTGGCACTTGAGCGACAGGGACACGTTTCGGGGGGTATCGGGTTCGAATACAACCTCTCTCAATCCTACGGGTTCATCCCGCTGCGACTCGGCGTTCGCGCCACTCAGTCCGGCGGAAATAACTTCACACAACGCAATGCCGTAACGTTCGGCCTTGGCTATCGTCCGACGAACGGGCGCTGGTGGCTCGACCTCGGTGGCTCGTCGGGTGGAGGTTCCAGTCCGGACTTCGCTGTTTCGATCGGTTCAACTTTTGGAAGGTAAGTCTTAATGTTTGCAAAACGCACAACGATCTTCGCTCTCTTGGTCTCCTTCGCCGCAATGGCAACGGCTCAAAGTTGGGTTCGGCCATACGAGTCGGCTCTGAGGCTTGCCAAAGCAGGCGTATGGGCCGAGGCCAGGGCACAGTTCCTAGAAGCGGTTAAAGAGCGCCCCGAAGATACGGAAAGGGCGAGCCAGGTCGGCGGTTCAGTAGCCGATCGTAGACCATGGCGGGGCGGCACGCCTTACTCCCCCAATTTCGGCGCCGCCTACTCATCGTTCAAGTTGGCGGCCTCTGCTCCGGATGTCAAACAGAGGGACGAGCACCTGAAGGATTCCATCACGGGCTTTCAGGCTCTGCTCAATAAGGGTCAGGTTAGCACCGAGACGATGCTATTCCTGGCGGCTGCTCTGTCGGCCAACAACCAGGTCAAGGAGGCGTCAGATATTCAAACCCGCGCGCAAAGTCTCGAACCGGACAAGGCCTTCAAGATCGACCGCGAGATCCTCGATCCTGCCGATATTGCCGCGCTGCAGGGCACCACGCTACCGGTCGGCGTGACAGGCGGCGACCCGCGCACCGGCGGTCCGGTTCCCGGCCAGTTGCCATTGGTCGGCATTGGAACCAAGACAGGAGTTGTTCCCGCGCTCGATTTCAAATATGCGCTGCTCATCGGCAACAACGCTCCAGACGGTCCTGCTCACGGCGAGAACGATGTCGACCTGCTCAAGGAAGCGCTCATCAAACACGCCGGCTATCCGGAAGCCAATATAGTGGTACTCAAGGGTGCCTCTTCGGCTTCGATCGTTGAGGCGGCCAAGGGACTCTCGGACAAGATGCCCGATTCCGGAACAGCGCTCGTTTTCTATACCGGTCCGGCAACATTCGATCCAAAAACGGGCAAGGACTACCTCGGCGCGAGCGAATCGGGGGACAAAGTAGCGAAGCTCGAGTTGTTCCAATCGTTCGTTGCGAAGGGTGCCTCCGTTTTCGCGTTCTTCCAAGTCGATCGTCCCATGGACCTCGAAGGTCGATATTTCGGCATGGAAGTTCCGGAGTTCGGCCGCATTGCCCAGATGCAAGGAACGTCTCCGGGCGAGAAGACTTATGCGACTTTCGCGGAAGGGAAGTCTTACGGGGTCTACGCGCACGCGATGGCGCAGGTTTTGGAAGACACACGTGACAACCGTATCGCAATTTCAGACTTCGTTTGGAATACGTTCTACAAGATACGAAAGGGCGCGGCGGACGGTAGCGGCGGTGGAGCGCAAACTCCCACGCTCCCGGTCGTGGTGAGCATGACAACTTCAGCGAGGTTCTAACGCCAAGCGAATCCCGTTGAGCGTGAGCCGCTCGTCGACGATATCGATCTCTTCGCATAGCGGACCGAAGAGTTTAG
>JACDEQ010000207.1 GCA_013816225.1 Armatimonadota bacterium
GCGCAGCCCCGACGCGCTGGTGCGATACACGGCTAACTCGTGAGCACAAGCCTCGCAGTTAGTCATGTGGGCCCGAAGTTCGCTACTGGGCTCGGCTTCGCCGAACGCAAACTCGATCAATTCTTGTTCAAATCTTTTACAACTCATCGTTTGGTCCGCCTTCAAGGAGTGGCGCGAGGCGGTCTCTCAAGGCCCGCCTCGCTCTCAACACGCGAAGCTTGGCTCCGCCCGTCGAGCACCCCAAAATCTCTGAGATCTCCGCATACTCCCGCTGTTCGAAGTCGCGCCAAATCAATACGTTGCGATGGTGCTCGGGCAGCGCCGCGAGGGCTTTTCGAACCAGCTTGGCCCGCCGGTCTCCTTCGAGTTCTTCCACCGGATTCACCGTCGTGCCCACGGTCATCCATTCAAGCGCACCGGCCGCTTCCTGCTGCTCCAGGGCCGTTCGACGAGTGCTCATTCGGGCACGGTCAGTGCACAAATTCGTCGCGATCCGCAGGATCCAGGTCGTGAACTTCGCCTGCTTTCGGAACCTGTACAGGTTTTGAAAAGCGCGGACGAAAGCCTCCTGAGTGATATCTTCGGCCTCTTCTGTTCGGCGGGTAATCTGATAAACAAACCGGTATACGGTGTTGCGATGCTTCTCGTATAATCGTTCGAAAGCGTTGTATTCGCCGTTTTTGGCAGCCTGGATCAAGGCTTCGTCCTCTGTAGCTACCCAGTCTGTACGCGCTGATGAAAATGCTGCTGCTTCCATTTGCGATTTATCCTTCTCTTTGCGTGTCATTGACTTGACGCCCCGTTACGCTCGAAGTTACGATTGAGAGAAGCATGGATGATGCTATTCGACGTATTCTTATGTTGCCCGCAATCGAAGCGGCGCCCCTTATCCTGGGAATGGGGCTGTATGTGGATGATGTCGGCGGAAGAATCGCGGAGGTCGAAGCTTACATGGAAGATGACCCCGCCAGCCACTGCTACGGCGGGCCCAGGGGCAGGAATCATCCGATGTTTCTCGCCGGCGGCCACGTTTATATATACCGAAGCTATGGCGTCCATTGGTGCATGAATCTGGTAACCGGGCCCGAAGGACGAGGTGAAGCGGTGCTTATTCGGGCCTTGGAGCCTCTTCGAGGAATCGATTCCATGCGGCAGCGACGGCCGAATATCCGCGACGACCGCCTTTGCTCCGGCCCCGGTAATCTGGCCCGCGCGTTGGGGGCGACAGGCGATCTTAGCGGTACAAAACTCGGAAAGCGCATCATAATAAGGCACGAGCGGAAACCGTCGAAAGTCGTCTCCTCGCCACGGATCGGCATCACAAAGGCAGCAGATAGGAACTGGCGCTTTTGCGACGAAGAGAGCCGATCCCTAAGTCGCAATATGAAAATCGGCAAAAACCCGTCTTAAACCTCGGATGTTGTGTTATCTTAAGGATGGATCTCTGATTGTGCAGACAGGCATGAGATCGAGAACGGCTCGCTTATGCGGGCCGTTCACTGCATTAATCCCCATTGCCCTCCTTAGCTGCCTAGCGTGCGGATCGAAACCGCCGGCCATCCAGCCCGATAAAACCTCGGTTACGATAACCAAGCCGCTCGGCCTTCTGCAGGTGGACGGTCCTGGGGGCCGACTTTCGCTCGGCGGGACGATCGGAGACGCCAAAAGGGCTTTCCCGCGGCCCAGTGGGGCGAAGAGCGTCCCCGGACTATCGGACGATGCGGAAACTTGGGCTTGGGAGAACGACGAGATGCTCTTCGAGGCCGTGGGAAGTGAGGGAAAGCTCGCGTGGTTAAAGATGATGCGCAAGGGACTCGACGCCAATCGACGCGATGGCGAGATTTCCCGCGAGCTGGACCGGTTCGGTGAGCCCGCTGAGAACGCAGAGAGCAAATACGCCGCCGCGTACTCATGGGAGAAGGATGACGCCGTTCGGGTGGTTGTCAATATCGGCGCTCCGGGGAACGAAGGCGTCCTGACGGTCGTCGGACCCGCAAGGATGGCGATGGACAAGGGTTTCCCAATAGGCGAGTTGAGCATCCTCGTTTACGGAATCGACGAAGCGGCGAAGGAAACTGCCGCCAACAAGTAAACTCGTCACCAGATGCATCCAACTTTCGCGAAGCGTAAGAGCCGGCCCGTTCAAGTCGGCAACATCACCATCGGCGGTGGCGCTCCGATAGTTGTGCAGAGCATGATCACCGAAGAGACGCGCAACGTGGATGCCTGCGTCGAGCAAATCATCGCGCTGCATCGGGCCGGCTGCGAAATCGTGCGGGTCACCACGCCGACATTTGCCGAAGCGCAGTGCTTGGAGGAAATCAAGGCGAAAGTCGTCGAGCGAGAGGGCGCGGTGCCCTTGGTCGCGGATGTACACCATCAGGGATCGCCGATAGCCGTCGAGGTGGCAAAGCACGTCGACAAAGTTCGAATCAACCCGGGCCTTTTCGTTTTTCGCAAGCGAGTCCAGCGAACGGAGGATTACTCTCCCGATGAGCACAAGGAGGAACTCGTGGCGATCGAGGAAGACTTGACGCCCGTGATCGAAGCCTGCAAGGCTCGGAATATCGCCATGCGGATCGGCGTCAACCACGGTTCGCTGGCCGAAAGGATGCTGGTCACCCACGGCGACACGCCCGAGGGAATGGTGGAGAGCGCACTCGAATACGTGCGAATCTGCGAGAAACACGACTTCCGAAATATCGTGCTGTCGCTCAAGGCCTCGCGCGTTCCGATTATGCTGGCTGCGAACCGCATGATTGCCGAGCGGTGCGATTACCCTCTTCACCTCGGAGTGACGGAGGCCGGGGATGGCGAATACGCGCGCATAAAGTCGACTACAGGCATCGGAACTCTGCTGGCGGAAGGAATCGGCGACACGATACGGGTTTCGCTGGCCGAAGACCCGCTGAACGAGATTCCCGTTTGCTACGACATCCTGCAGGCGTTGGGACTGCGGCGCACCAAAACCGAGTTCATCGCGTGCCCGTCCTGCGGCCGCACGAAGTTCGACCTGCCCAGCGTGTTCCGCAAGGTGAAAGAAGCGACCGGCCATCTCGCCGGCCTCGATATCGCCGTGATGGGCTGCATCGTGAACGGCCCGGGTGAAATGGCTGATGCGGACTACGGATACGTGGGCAAGGCCGGCGGCGTGATCGCGCTTTACCGCGGACACGAGGTCGTGAAGGCCAACATTCCTCAGGAGCAAGGGGTGGAGGAGTTGGTGAAGCTGCTGAAGGAAGACGGCGTTTGGGTGGAGCCAACGTCGACGAAAGCGCTCACGGAATTGCCCGTAAGGTAGAACGCCCGGACTCCGTGCCTCCGTCTAATTGTGTAGAGCGGCTCGACAATGGCCCGCTGATGCGCAGACCTTGAGCCGACTCGAAGGAGAGTTCTAATGAGCGCAAGATTAGCCGCTTTACTTTCGGCGTTTGCTTTTTCAACAGCCGCTTTTCCCATTAACTCTTTCCGCGGCCTCGGTGGCGAGGCGTTCGGCGGATTCCTCCGCGCTGCGAACGGCATCTCTGCCGACGGGCGCGTTATCGTCGGCGTGTCCCGCATCGGGACGACGTTCGAGGCTGTCCGATGGACTCCTGAAGGGGTCTTCGGTCTTGGCGACCTTCCCGGAGGCAGTTCGTTTGCACGCGCCACAAAAGCGTCCTTCGACGGCAGCTACATTGTGGGTTCGAGCGAGAGCTCGAACGGCACCGAGGCATTTCGCTGGACCGAGTCCGGAATGATAGGGCTTGGCGACCCCCCTGGCTCAAGCAGCTTTGCCAGCCGAGCCCAAAAACAAGTGCAATTGGAAGGCAATTCATCGATAGCCGCTCCTTGGAAGTGGTTGGTGAGCATTAGGGCCTCGTCCCGGACCACGAGATTGAGTTGCGGGTATAATAAGGGCTAACAGCCTGTACCATTTGGGGAGGCCGTGTGAAGTCCACCGCCGATGGCTCGCTCAATAAAATTGCCCGGGGCATGGGCTTACCATCTTGGTGAACCGTTGCGCTTAGGCACAGGACGGCAACGTGAAAAGATTTAACAACGCTACTCGCGCCCTACTTGGGTGCGCCTTCTTGACATTGGCAGTCGCGGGCGTGGGGCAGGTTTCGGAGGCTTGGGTCGCTCGCTACAACGGGCCAGGAAACTCCGGAGACGTGGCCACGAAGCTGGCCGTGGACGCAGCGGGGAACGTTTACGTCACTGGCTACTCCGTTGGCGTGGGATCCAGCGCCGACTACGCAACGATCAGGTACGATTCCAACGGCAATCAGTTGTGGGTCGCTCGCTACAAC
>JACDEQ010000208.1 GCA_013816225.1 Armatimonadota bacterium
GCGTCCATTCGATCTGAGTCGTCGGCGCGCCAATCTTAACCCTTGAGGTCAGGACGACTGCTGACACGATCAATTCTTGCGGCGACAGCCCGCCGTGGAAGTACGCCCGCGCGCCGCCCTTCGACTTGAAGCAGGCGAAGGTCCACGGCGTAGCAATGTCAAACTCACTCTCGATTCCCAACGACGATAATGAGGTCCGCAAGTATGATGACTCAGACGTACCACCGACGCCGACCCATACCCGCCGGTGCAAGTCTTCGGCCTTGCCTCCGGGCGCCTCGATCTTCATATCTTCGCCGATCTCGTCGACAAACAGGTGCCCGTGGTCGGCGGCGAGGATGATCGTCTTGACGCCGTGGTAGCTAAGAATGCGAACGCCGCGACGCAAATGCCCCAGGACCCCGTCCATTTGGAGCCGAGCCTGCGCGATGTTGTCGGCCTCGCACAGTTCGTCAATCTCCTGCGACGTAACGAGGACCAACTCGGCGCTCTGAATGCCGTCCTTCACTTTCTTGCTCGGCTTGGGCAGCAGGTCATCGAGCTTGCAATCGAAAACCGTCACCCCGGCGTGCTCCTTGAGGAAGGCGACTCGATCTTTCCGGTCCTTGATAATCTTGCCACAGATCTCCAGGCCGAGCTTGCCGTCTCCGGCCCCGACCACTTTCGCCGATTTATCCGCCCTAGGTAAGAGCGCGGCCATGCCGATCTCGGTAATGGTAGGGACCGTGCCGAGGGCTGGCTGTATCTTGAAATCGAAATCGTCTTTCAGCACCTGGCAAAGTTCACGGGCCATCTCGAACCGCAGGGCGTCCACCCAGACATAGGCGAGCTTGCCGTCGCCCAGCTTAGGCTTCACCTGCGTCTCGAAAAAGTCGCGCTGTCGGAGAAGGCCCTTGATTGGATGCCTTGCCTTCTGGAAAGTGGTGACGAAGTACTTCGCCAGCGCCGAGCCGACCTCCATGTAGCGCTGCTCGGCCTTTGTGATGAGCTTTTCGAGTCCTTGATGTTCCCCGCTGGCGTCGAAGTCGAAGTTGTACTTCCTGCTTTCTAAGTGCCGGTGGTGCGTGTCGAGCAGGCACCACGGCTCGTCGCCCTCGACGTAAGCTGTCACGAGCGCAGGTATGGTCGTCGGCGGCATCTTAGTTTCCTTCGCCACGCGGTCGGCTTCGAGCAGTACTTCGGCTGCGGCGGCTACCAACGCCCACCGCGCCTGTACCGCTGGTTCGACCTCGGCCCAGAAACGGGACAGCCGGGCGACGGCCAGCCGTAGCAGGTCGGGGCTGGCGGCTTCGAGAAGCTGGTTCTCGACATGGCGCAACAGCGCCCGCTCTACGGCAAGGAACGTCTCATTCCCAATAATAGCCGGGGGGTCAAACGCAATCTGAGGAAGTTTGAACACCTGTTCGGTCTTGTTGGCGGCATCCACGTAGCTGCCACGTAAGTCCCGGTTGTTCCGCCACGACCGGGCTAACCGCACACAAGAATCCACGCCGCCCGGCGAGGTCGCCACCTTGATGGAAGCTAACGCGGACGGGACGTGCTCACCGAGTACCGCGATCAGGTCGGTTAGCAGCACGTGGCGAGCAAGCCGCTCACGCATATCGGTAAGCGTGGCAGAGGCCGGGAAGCCGATATCGAAGCTGACTTCCAGAAAGCCTCGAAGCTCCTTATGAGCCGTCTTCTTTTCGATCTCGGCGTGATGGCGTTGGTCATGGAGAACTCCCAATGCCACATCCTGTGGGTTTGCGGTGCCAAAAATCAGCGAGAGGATGCCGGTGGAGATATCCTTGCCTTTGTCGGCAAGGGCGTTCAGGTCAGCCAACGAGAGCTTGCCGCTGTCCACCTGCTTTTCGATCTCGCCAACTTGATCGTCGCCGAGAACCGGCCTCAAGGCATTGCGAGCGACGACGGCCAACTTCGTGTTCCTGTTCGGCGGCTGCTGTCGAGGCTTCATGACCACGCCAGCACTTTCCAGCTCGATAAGCGCGTTGTGCGCCTCGTCCTGTGACATAGGCACGTAGACGATCAATCTGGGCGCTTGGCCGCCATTCAGCAAATTGTCAATCTCATGCCGCAGGCGAAAGAAGCTGTCGCCGTACCGAGCAATCGTCGTCTTGGGCAGCGCCAATTCCGTTGCTACCTGCGCGTAGGCCCGCTCCGGGTCGTACCAAACCACGAGGCCTCGGTCCTCGACCTGCTTGGCAATCAATTGGAATAGGTATTCCGTGACGACGGCCACTACTTCACAATTCCCTTTTGCCGAAGCTGATTGCCAATGGAGGACCACTCATACTTGCCTTCAAGGAGTTCTTCCCAATAGTTTTTGGCTTCCTTCCACGGCACGAGTTCGTGGAGCGGGGCGATGTTGAGGACGACACCATCGTTGAGATCGGGGACAAGGCACAGGTTCGCGGCACGGCGCAGCTTGTCCTCGAAGTCACGTAGTTCGGAAATCAGGTCTTCCTGCCGCTCAATGTCCTTACCGATCTTTTTGACCTTACTTCCCGAATCACTTGAGGTTTGCTTCTGCCGCCTCATCTCGTCGAGTCGATTGGTCTCGCGCTGGATTTTCGGTTCGACGTAGTTTGCTAGGGCCTTGAAGAGCAGGTCTTTGTTGAGCCGGTGATAGTACAGCCAAAAAGCGTAGTTTTTCTTCGACGACTGAAGCAGCCAGTAGATCGGAGCTTTGCGGTGGCTCTTCGAGTAGCGCTTCACGTGATCGCCCCAGAAGCCTCCGGCGGCTGTCCGACGGAAATAATCGCGCAGTTCCTTGATGCCGAGGATCTCGCAGGCTTCCTTCTCGATGGCTTCGGCTCGGCCCTTCCAGCCCGCTTCGAGAACATCCCGCACGTAGCGAACGATATCGTCGAAGTGCTCGGGATCATCGACAAGGATTCCGTTCCAGGCGATACGAAGCGGGTAACCGTCAGGGGATTTGGCAAGCGGAATGCCATCTGTGCCCTGGAGCATTCCGGGAGGGCACAAAGGCAAACACGCGAACACATCAGGCAATTGAATTTCCGGTTCTTGATTGGCTAGGACTCGAATGTCCCATCGTCCAACCGCTGCTCCTACACAATATGAGAGAAGCAGCACCAAATGCTGGGACTTGTCTGGCTCAGCAATAAATGTAGGAATAAGCGCCCCATGATCCACGTTGAGGTGATAACCACTGGAGATCGAGAACATTCGGCGACAGAGATTATCCAATTCCCGCTGAACTCTTCTCAACACTTCGGCCAGTGTGGTCACCTCACCCTCCTTCGAAGGGCGAATAAAATATGGGCTGTTCTCTCTCAGTGATTCCACCCATTGGACGTGCCGAACCGCTGTTTCTGCGAGTTGTCTGATTTTCTGTGTGTCTCCTTCAGATAGACGAATGGGCAGCGACTTGACCGACGAGTTCTCCGTCTTGCGATGATCTCCGAACACAGTGAGAAGCTCACCGGCCCAGCTCGTAGCCAGCGCGCCAAGAAGAACGAGACGATCGATGCCTCTATTCGGAGAAATCGCTATTGCATCCGTCGAAAGAATTGTGCCCTTCGGAAAAATTCTTGGCCCAAATCCGATGCTGCTCGTGTAAGGATAGGCTAATCCGGCTTTAAACCAGAGTTTGCTGCTCTGCATAACTTGGGCACTGGTTCCGTGTCGGGCAATTGCGTTCTCTCTAACTGCCTTGCCTTCGTTCTCCCAGTCTTCCGTAAAGACTGAAGGGGAAACCCACGGCTGGTAGTCACCTCCTGTATCAACGCTTAGCCATCGGTCACCGCAGGCTTGTGGGGAAACCTCCCAGCGCAAACGGAGAAACCGTTCATCATCGAACGTTTTGCCCCCTGTGGCGACCGTTGCGAGATCCGGCTCCAATCGGTGAGGATTTCGCCATAAGTGAAGAAGCTCCCGTGGCTTTTCGTAGGCAAAGGGTGTCCCCGGAATTTGCTGGAAGTCAGATAGAGCTCTTTGTCCGTCGGGACGTTTTACCCATTGAGACAAATACTCAGGCCGCTCAAATGGAGCAATGGTCTTTGCGTTGAGAAAGAAACACATTTGATCGGTGGTCGCGACGGTGGACGGCGCGACGACAAGCAGAGCATCGACAGCAGCGTCGTCCATAACATCACGACCACAATCAACGATCAAAGAGGCCATCCAGCTACTCGAGAGCGTGTTCCTGATGGATCTAGCTTTTTTCGCATCCAAAAGTCGATTCGGAACTACTGCACCCACCATTCCAATTGGCGCGGACAATTGACGGCCACGATCAATGAAGGAGAGGAAATAGTC
>JACDEQ010000032.1:0-9290 GCA_013816225.1 Armatimonadota bacterium
ACGGCGCGCCGAGATAGCAAATTCGCACCGGGCGGCTCTATTGATAAGACTACACTGCGACGCAACTGGAGGTTCGGGCTTCGCGACGTACTTCCCCGATCGGAGCGCAACGCTTCGTACTACAACGGGACCGCCTAAGGACGTCATAGCCAAGTCCGCCCGATACGCCCGAGCCTTTCACGCGGCTGCCGTAAAAGTCCTCGGCGCCGACCTTCAGGACCGTGGCCTGCACACTGACCGCCATACGGCGATAGGCTCCAGACAAGGCGCGCTCACTGGGTCGATTTACTCGAAAGTGCCCGTCCTCCTCGCGGAAATGTGCGTCCTAACAAACGAAAAGGACGAAGCGTTCATAAAGGAGAGAAAGGGACAACTCAAGATGGCCAAAGCCTTGCTAGCAGGCGTTGAAGCTGCCATTCCGCGACCGCGCCGACCGGCTAGTGTTTGCCAACCCTCCGCTCGACCGGTCCACGTTTGTTATCGACTAAAAGTTAGAGTTTTGCCCCGAGCTCGACGATGCGCTTAGAGGTGACACCCAGGTCTCGTAACGCTCTTACTCGATTTGTCACGCGCTTCCAATGTGTCTTGGATCGCAACAACCTAAATCTTCCGCCCTTGTAGGAGTAAACGTCAATATGCCACAAACCGTATTTTTCGCTGTTTGGCAGGTGCTCCTCTCTAGGATCTCTCCAATTGCTGAGGGAGACAATTTGCACTTTATCCTGCAGAAAATAACCGCTTCCACTCGCGTCGTGCTTGATTGATTCTTCGCCATAAACGAGGGACACGAGCCTCTTTCCGGTGAGTCGAAATATATGAACGAAAACGTCACCCCCGCTGGCTCCCATTTGCCCTGTGAAGAACAAGATTTCTGGCTTGCTGTCACCGGTCATATCACGTACGAGAATCGGCGGACTCGTGAAATCGAGGACCGTGTTCGCTCCCGTGCAAGTGTGCCGGGCCACGACCAAACCGGACCTACTCACTCTCAAGATTGGTGGGGCTGGCATTCATATCAAGTCAATCGCCGAAAGAGCCGTAATTGCCTCGGCCACCCCGTCACCGTCAACGTCCTTTGCGATGGAGAGCGCCACCCTGTACTCCGATTGAGGCGACGATTCACCCGCTGTGTACGATCAAGGTCAACGCTCCAAGCAGGAAGGCCAAACCCTTCAATCTAAGGTTTCCCGTTGTATTACCAGCAAATCAGCAACCCATGGGCAGGAGGAAATGGATCTGCCCAAATGGTAACCATCTATCGTTCTCGCGCGTGCAGATCCGGTACATGATCTTGCTCACAGACACTCCGCAAGGAGGGTCGTTCGGACCCTTAGCTCGCTTCACGATCTCGTATCATTGATTTCCACCCACCGTTCGCACCGCGGCGCGAATCTCTCGTACCGTGACAGAAGGAAAGCGCCGACCCTCCGCGTCAGAGATACTCCCGATTTGCCAAAAATACGCCATCGACCCTTGTGCGGGCCGCTCAGGACTTCCCGGCACGAACCATCTCTGTTGTCAGCTCGATTAGCCCTGGAAGACTGTCTACCCGCTACCCGATATTTGAGAGACTTTTTGAGAGACTTCCGTGCTCAGAAAGGAAAAAGGCCGCTTTCGGCGGCCATTTTGAGTTCAAATTATGGAGCGGGAAACGAGATTCGAACTCGCGACATTCTCGTTGGCAACGAGATGCTCTACCACTGAGCTATTCCCGCGATGCGCGATTTATACCCGAAAACGTCAGCCGTCGGCCTCCAGCAGCTTCCAGCAGTACCACAGCATCCGTGGCAGGTGAAAGGGACCTTTGAACATGCTCCCTTTCAATTGCGAGGAAACAGATCCGTCCCGATGAAGGTAGCCGTACCACTCGCCGAACTCGGCGTCGGCGAAATGCGCAAAGCTCCAATCGTGAATTTGGCCGTGCCACCTTGCATATCGCTCTTCGCCGGTCAGTTTCCAGGCAAGGGCCGTCGCGATGATCGCCTCGCAGTGCGGCCACCAAAACTTCATATCGTGCCAGTACTCCTGGATCGGCAGACCCTTCAGGTCGTCATAGTAACGCAAACCCCCGTGCTCCTCGTCCCATCCCCGTTTCCACATCCAGTCGATGATCGTGCACCCGGTCTCAATCAATCGTGAGTCATTGCGGAGCTTGCCTTCGTGGAGGATGAACCAGGCCGCTTCCAACGAATGGCCGGGATTCAGCAGACGGCCGTCGAAGCTATCGATGATCTCGCCTTTCGGCCCGACGACCTCCATCACGGCTTTGAAGTCGGGCTTCATGAAGAACATCTCGACATCGGAGATCATCGTGTCGATCCACTCGGTGCAGCTCTTACCGTGGGCCGATATCTCGCCGAGGTTCTCGCGCACCTCTTGCGCGGTTGCGATTCCAATAAGCCGTGGGCCCAAGCCGATCATAGGGCGCGTCTGCGGCTCGATCTTGGGCGTGCCGTAGCTCTCCAAAAGCGAATAGCGCAAGTAAGTAGCCCAGCAAGTCCCGGCATCAGCGGCGCACCGCGAGTCGCCTGTTGCCTTGGCGAGCGCGGCATTGGCGATCGCCGCGAATGATTCGCTGTACGCGTAGCGCCGCATCCGGAGCGGCTTCCCTTCCCGCGTCACCGTGAAGTACATCTTCCCGCCGGGCGCGAAGCCGTGATCCCGCAGAAACTCAACCCCGCTGCGCGCCGCTTCGAGCCACTCCGGCTCTTGCTCGACGGTGTTGTAGAGCGTCGCGAAGATCCACGCCCCGCGGCCCTGAAACCAAATCGACTTATCGGTATCGACAACCGAGCCATCGCGATCCAGCGCCGTCAGGAACCCGCCATGATCCCGATCGAACCCATGGCGGAGCCAAAACGGAATCACGTCGTCCAAAAGCGCAGCCCTGTATTTTGCGGCGATCTCGCGGCGGCCGCCGAATGTAATCAAATGCAAGCTTCACACACCCCCCGTTTAGTCAGGGCGTTTATACCTAATGAGCAACCATTACCTAAGCGTAATCAGCACGCCCGCGACGATGATGCCCGCGCCCAGGCCCACGTTCCACGAAACCTTCTCGCCGAGCACGACGATTCCCAGCACCATGGCCACGACAAAGCTGAGCTTGTCCACAGGAGCGACTCGCGAAACCGGGCCCAACTGGAGCGCTCGAAAGTAGCAGAGCCAGGACGCCCCGGTGGCGGCCGCCGACAAAAACAGAAAGAACCAGTTCTTCGCGGTTAGCGCCCCGATTCGCGTTTGCTGCGACGCCCACGCGATCGCAGCGCAAATGACGAGCACGAACGCGACTCGAACGAGAAGAGCAAGGTTCGAAGGCACATTCTCGACGCCTTTCTTGGCAAGAACGGCGGTCACGCCGGCAAAGACGGCCGACAAAAGAGCCCAACTGCGATAGTCCACAACTCACCTCCGAGGGTTCCCATAGTATGGCCCCCCGGTTGGAGGGATAAAATCGAGGGATGCCGGTCGCCGACAGGTTGCTCTTTCTATTCACGCTCGCCCCGATCTTCGGGTGCGGGCTCATCCCAGGCGGCTTCTTCGCATCCTCGGCTTTCGTGATGAAGACCCTGGCCCGCCTCCCTGCCGAGAAGGGTATAGCGGCGATGCAGTCCATCAACATCGCCGTCCTGAATCCGCAGTTTCTCGGGGTGTTTCTCGGGACCGCAGCGGCTTGCGTCCTCGGCATTGTTTTCTCGCTGATGCGATGGCAAGGCTCCGGCGGCCTATGTGCTCGTCGGCGGCGCGCTCTATCCGTTCGTAACGTTCTTGGTGACAATAGCATTCAACATCCCGCTGAACGAGGAGCTTGCCAAGGTCGATCCGCCGAGCCGGGAAGGCGCCGCGCTGTGGGCCGCGTACTTGACCAAGCGGACGGCTTAACCACGTCCGTACCGCCGCCGCAGCCGCCGCAATGCTATCGTTCGCCTTGTCGCTCTTCTATCGAACGCAGCGGTAAGGCCGTACCCCGCTACTCAGGAATCTTGCAGGTGCCCATAACGTTATGGGTTGGATAGACCCGCGTCGTCGCGCCGCCAAAGCCGACCTGCTGCATCGCGGGTCCCAACTTCTCCATGAAAGCGTCGAGCTTCTCTTGCGACTCCCACGTGTCGGCCACGAAAAACCCGTTCTCGGTGGTGCAGGCGGTATGAAAGATCAGTCCATCGGGCACGTTCGTGCGGGTTAGGCCCATGATCCGGTTCGCCTCGTCGTACTGCGCGGCAGTGCCCCCGGCCAATTCAACTATCAAAGTGATCATTCGAATCCTCCCAGGCGCGCCGTTTTCGACGAGCGCCGAATTGCATGTAGCTTACCCACGTAGTCGAGAGAGCCGACAGGGGAGGCTAACCACAGCATGGAAGCAATGCCCTAGCGCCGAACGCAACAGTAGTGGGATAAAAAAGTATGGCATCGGTGCTTGCCCGGCTAGCGCCGGCTCGAGTGATTCGTCGGCACGGTCGCCGCTACGCAGTGATGATCCACTTGGCTTGGTGTATCCCTGCCGAGCCACGGATACGTGAACACGACGCTCAGGGCCCTTGTAGCTGACCCTCGCCCTAATGGTGATCGCTACGTCGACCTGTGCAACGCCGATTGGTGCATTACAACGTCTGAGCCACATGTCAACCTCAGACCGATCGGATCACTCTTCCAGCGCATCCTTGACCCGCTTCGCAATGGACGCTGTCATCGTGGGGACGCTGGCGATTTCTTCTACGGTGGCTCTCCGGATGTTTTGTACCGAACCGAACGTGCGCAACAGCAACCTGCGACGGCGTGGGCCGACGCCCACGATCTCGTCGAGCGGGGAGCCGAACATTCGCTTGTCGCGCAGCTTTCGGTGGTAGGAGAGCGCGAATCGGTGCGCCTCGTCTCGGAGGCGGCGAATGAGCAGAAGGCCTGGCGAGTTCATCGGCAGCTCGACAGGGTTCGGGTCGG
The DNA here is from genome assembly GCA_013816225.1 of Armatimonadota bacterium. Classification (GTDB taxonomy): domain Bacteria; phylum Armatimonadota; class Fimbriimonadia; order Fimbriimonadales; family ATM1; genus JACDEQ01. The sequence continues at coordinate 4,939 of JACDEQ010000032.1, forward strand.
TCTGCGCCTGGTCTACGGACCAATAGTCGGGCGGAGCCTGGCACGGAAATTCCCCTCCCCCTGCCCCCTCCCGGCCACCGGACTGTCGGAGCGGGGGTTCTGAAGCCTGAAAGATTAGCTCGTGCTTCTTGGCTAGGCCGATGGCGGGGAGATAGAGGCCGACCTCGGACATTGCTTTGAGCGCGGCCCCAAGCTGGCCCCGGCCGCCGTCGATCACCATTAGGTCGGGCAGCTTCTGGAACTTCTCGCTGCCGTCTTTGTAAGCCCGCAGCCGCCGAAGGATCGTCTCGCGCATCATCGCGAAGTCGTCGGGAGATTCGGGGTTGTACTTGATCTTGAACCGGCGGTACTGGTCCTTGGCGGGCGCTCCGCCCTCGAAAACCACCATCGAGCCCACGGGCGAAGTGCCCTGGATGTTCGAGATGTCGTAGCACTCGATCCGGTGGGGAGGGGCGTCGAGGCCCAGCGTCTCCTGCAATTGCGCAGAAGCCGCCGCCGCCCATTCCTCCAGGGCAGACTGTTCCTGCTGCATCTGCTGCAGGGCAAGCTCCGCGTTCATCGCGGCGAGTTCGACGAGTTTCAGCTTCTCGCCGCCCTTCGGCACTTCGACGGTTACCGCCGCGCCGCGCTTCTGCCGCAGCCACGTCTGGACGATGTTGCGCTCTTCGATTTCGACTGGGAGCAGTACCTCCCGTGGAATCTCGGGAGCGTCGGTGTAGTATCGCTTAACGAACTCCTCGACAGCCTCGCCGGGATTCGTATCGGCCGCCCCTTCGAGGTAAAAATGCCGCTGCCCGATCAGCTTGCCACCCCGGACATAAAACATCTGAACCGCAGCGCCACGGTCGTCTTTGACGACAGCCACGACGTCTTGGTCTTTCTGCCCGCTGGCAACGACCTTCTGCCGTTCGAGTACCGACTCGATCGAAGTTATCGCATCACGAACACGAGCCGCCGCTTCGTAGTCGAGGTTCTTCGAGGCTTCGAGCATCCGCGCCTTCATGTCCTTAACCAATTTGTCCTGCCGGCCGTCCAGGAACAGCCGGACGCTTTCGATTTCCTTGGCGTACTCCTTCGGTTCGGCAAGCCCGGCGCACGGCGCCAGACATTGGCCCATGTGATAGTACAGGCAAGGCCGCTGAACCGGCTCGCCCGTCCAGCTTTTGCCGCATGGGATCAGCTTGAAGACCTTATGCAAGAGCCCGAGTGTTTCGCGGACCGAACCGGCATTCGAGTACGGCCCGAAGTATTTCGAGCCGTCCTTGCGAAGCTTCCTCGTGAACATGACTCGCGGATAAGGCTCCTCGGTGATCACGATGTATGGGTAGCTCTTGTCGTCGCGAAGCCGCACGTTGAACGGCGGCCGGTGCTCTTTGATCAGGTTGCATTCAAGGACCAACGCCTCGAGCTCGCTGTCGACGACGATCCATTCGAGGTCTCGGACTTTCGAGACCATCCGGGCGATTCGGATTCCGTGAATCGTCGACTTCTGGAAGTATGATCGCACTCGCGACTTCAGGCTGACCGCCTTCCCTACGTACAGTATCGAACCCTGCTCATCCCGGTAGATATAGCAGCCTGGTTTGGCGGGCAGGGCCCTCAGCTTATTGGAGACGGCTTCGAGCGCGGTGCGCACGCGCTAATGTTAACGCTTTTCTACCTATCGACGTCTCGGGAGGGCCAACTTGAGCGTCTTGATTTCCCAGGGTCGGAAGACCGCCTCGACCGCGTTAGCCGAGACGGCCGCACTCGCCAGCCGGTCTTCGAGGAAATTGACCCAGTTGCCTCCCGTCGGAGGCACCCCGAGGCGAATGCGGGCATTTGCCGGCACGCCGAGCGACTCGTAAGCGCGCATCACCATGCCGCTGCCGTCTTCCGCAAGCTTTAGGCATGTCGGAACCACGTTGTCGGCGCTCACCGACATGGCCGAGAACTCGTGAGGCGCATCGCCGTGCGCATCGAATGGAACCGTGATCGGGAGGAGCGGCTGGTTGAACTCGGCAGCCCTTTGCGTTAGGCGAGCGTTCTGCCATCCCCTTTCGTGCGGGACGATCGAGTAGTGCCAGGTGTGTTTGCCCGGATTCGGAACAGGATCGGGTTCGAAGCTCGCGCGAATCAGGCTGATCCGAAGCGCGTCGCTCTCGGCGGAGAAGCCGTGCTTGCTATCGTTGAGAACCGCGATGCCTGCTTCGGGAGCGCTGAGGTCGGCCCATTGGAGTCCTGGAAACTCGCGCCCGTTAGTGGGGCGGGCGTACGCCCCGAATGGTACTTGGAACGTCGCGGTCGTGCCCGGCATGGGATTCGCGAAAGCCACTCTAAGCATCGGATTGGGCCGCGCCCTCGTCCCGACCGCCTGCCAGTCGCAATCCACCTGGCACGTCACCTCGTCCGAATCGCCGAGGATCCTGAAGGTCTGCACCACGACGGTGGGGCGGCTTTCCGCGTTGTGTGCGGGAAGGACGTAGCGGAACGTCACGTTCGCATGGTCGGCCGAGGAAGCGACCGCGTGTCCGACGAGCCTCATCGGTTCGAACTTGTCGACCTTGCCGAGGACCCAGGCGCTCATGTTCTGAACGTTCTCCCAGTGGACTTCGACCTTGCCCAGGCCTCCTCCGAACGTCCGCCCGGTTTCCTTGACCTTGATGCTGTCGATCGTGCCTCGATCTTGGTTGAACTTCACCGTGAGCTTGTCGGTTTCCACAACCGGCCATTCCACAGAGACGTCCGCAGCCATGATTCGTGGTCCCTCTGCGTTCTTGATCCTGAAGGCCCGGTAGCCGAACGCGGGGACGTCGGCCGCCCAAAAACGCGCGAACTTGCTTCGCTTGTCGAGCAGGATAACCCGCGATTCTCTGCCGTCCGGGGCCTCGACGACGGCGTTCGCAGGATCGAGGTCCTCACCGCTGTCCCACCCGCTCTTAACCAAATAGGTCTCGATCCAGCCATTTCGCTTCCAACCCGTCGGGTTGAAAACCATCAAGCTGAGTCCGCCCTGCTTCGGGGTGAGCTTGACCACCATGGACTCCAGCGCGCGGGTGATAATCTCCTTGTCCTCTGCAATAACCCGGCCGAGGGTTGTCTTCGTGCGCTCATATGGCGGGTGCGTTCCTGACCCGGGGAGCGTGTCGTGGTGGTGCTCGAACGCGATCTGCTCCCAGTTAGTGCGGAACGCGCTACCGGGGTACTTGAAGCCTCCCAGCGAAGCCACTGCGGCGACGGCTTCCGCCGATGTTGTGAGGGCCTCGGCCTGGCGATTGAGTTGCTTGATTTCCGAGTGGCTCGTGTAGCAGCCGTCGAAGACCGGGTTGAGATCATCCTTGACCGTAGGGATTTTGCTGAGGTCCTTCGTTTCCAACTTCTTGAAGAACTGCGTCGCGGTCGAGAATTTTACGTTCGGCTTGTTTCCGGATTTCATCCAAGCAAGCGCCTGCTCGATTTGCTCCCTCGTAGGGCCGCCGCCGTGGTTTCCGATGCCGTAAACCCAGATCGTATCTTTGCTGCCGGTGTCCTTTTCAAAGTCGAGCAGCTCTTGAAAGTTCTTTTCCGAAAGGTCGCTGTTGTACCAAGATCCGGTTGCGGGTTCGTCGAAGGCGAGCACTTTCGTGCCGTCGAGGCCCTGCCACCAGAAGAGAGGGGCGTCCTTACCGCCGCGGCAGAAATAGTAGTAGTCGCAGCCGCCCATTTTTAGGATTTGCGGCATTTGGATTGTGTGGCCGAAGGTGTCCGGCTCCCAGCCGACGACGGCCGTTTTTTTGAACCGCTCACGGAAGTAGCTCTGGCCGTACAGGAAGTGGCGGGCGTGGGATTCGTGCGAGATCATGTTGGTGTCGCCTTCGCACACGCGGCCGCCCACGAGTTCCCATTGGCCGTTCGCGACCTTCTTCTTCATGTGAGCGAAGAGGTCGGGGTAATGCTCCTCGATCGCCTGGTATAGGCACGAGCTGCTTTGGCTGAAAGTGAAGCCCTTGAATTCGTCCATGAACTTGGCGGCTTGCCGAAACGTGTCGGCCGTGAAAACGATGCCCTCCTGCCATTCCCAAAGCCACTGGAGGTCGATGTGGGCGTGCCCAACCAAATGGCCAGTGTACTCTTCCATCACTGGATGTGTGTGGGAGATGGCATCGTTCACTTCGTGCATCGCGGCTTCGATTTCAGCCTCGGTCGCGCTTGAACGCTCTGCTTGGGCCAGCTTTGCCTCGGCGTCCTTGATATGCCCGTGAAGCTCGGGGTTTGGGTTCCGTTCGACGAACTTGCGAGCTATCGACAGATCATTCCGAGCCTGCTGCAGCCTCTGGAAACGCGCGCCGATCTTCTCGGCCTCGACAATAACGCTTGGAATGTTCTTGCCCTCG
>JACDEQ010000032.1:9300-13556 GCA_013816225.1 Armatimonadota bacterium
GACGCAGAGTGACTTTTGCGTATAGCCGCTCGCACTCACAAGCATCCTCGACGGAGGGTCGCCGTCGGCGTAGATGGCCGTCTTCGTACCGTCCTTGTGAACGACCTGTACATCGTCCACGAACTGCACGTACCTGCCCGTCCTATCTCCTTCGAAAACGAGGTTCCATGAGTTCGCGGTCCTGCCCTTTGCGACGTCCATGCCGATCCGGCGAGTAAGCCACTTGCCGACCGCTGCCGTCAGAATGCCATCGCCGTGCGCGCGGACTCCCTTGTCGTCCAAGACGCCCTGATCTCTCAGGTCCACACCGTCGTCCGCGAAAGCTACGTCGACTCCGCCCTTCGGCTCCGGGACCTTGGGATCGAGGAACACACGGTACTCCAGGATGTCCCCGGGCTTGATTTCCAGACGCTGGCTGGAAAACTGATAGTAGGTGAACCAGTTTCCGTTCCCTTTGGCGAGATTTTCGCTAAGGAAGGCGATGCACTGGTCCTGCACCGGGGCGAGGGTCGAAAGGAATGCGGCGAGGGTGGCACATAGCATCATGCATGGGTTTTGACACGTCGGCGGCATTGAGCGCAATGCATAGGGTGCTCGTCGCCGAACCGACGCCGCAGCCGACCAACGCATCGAGCCGTTTATCCAATAATGCCGTCCCATGCTTGCGGGGGCGTTAGAATCCCTCGAACTCGCTCGGGATGACGGTCAAACATTAGCGAGGGCGACGGGTCGATGAAGGTGCGCATTCGCCTCGACCGCATGGGCGTCTCGGAGATCTGTGAGACTCGGTAATCCGCCACTCATCCTCGGAGGGATGAGGGCAGTTCATGTGGGACCCTTCCCCAGAAGGGCCTGTGGGTCGACCCACCCGGAGATGGGTTAACATCGGTCCTAAAGAGTGCCGAGGTAATCGGCCAGCACAACGGCTTGATTGAACCGAGTGTCCTTGGCGCTGCAGACGAGCGTTAGACGGCGGTGATCCTTTGCGCGTTCGAGTATTTGCTTCGGGGCGTCCGACGCTGCAAGTTCCGCCTTGTACCGAATTGCAAACTCGTCGAAGCGTGCGGGGTCGTGGCCGAACCACTTGCACAAGGCGGCGCTCGGTGCGACGTCCCTGCACCACTCGTCGCTCTGCAGAGCATTCTTAGTCACGCCGCGCGGCCACATCCGGTCGACGAGTGCCCTGTAGCCATCCGCCTGCGCGGGCTCTTCATAGGCGCGTTTTATTACAATCTCCACCTAGCGAGCCGCGAGCGTGCCCATGACCCCGTTCTGGTAATCCGCAACGGCCTGGCGAATCTCTTCGAACGTGTTCATGACAAAGGGGCCATGGGCGACGACGGGCTCGTCGATCGGCTCGCCGCCGAGGACGAGCAGCTTCGAGTCCTCCAGTGCCTCCACGGCAACGCCTTCACCGTCGACTGCGAACACGGCCAGTTCGAGGGCGCCGGCCTCCTCGGTGTCATTTAGCCTAACCGAGCCGCTGCGAATGAATACGATTGCCGACGAGCCGGACGGGTCCGGGAGGTCGAGGCGGCTGCCGGCCCGCACTGAGACATCCCATAGGAAGACCGGAATCACGGTTCGGGCCGGGCCCATCGTTCCGTTGAAGTCTCCCGCAATCACCCTCGCAGAGCCGCCTCCCGGCATCTCGACCACCGGGATATTCTCGTTCTTGAGCTCCTGGTACGCGGGCGGACTGATTTTGTGGGCGGCGGGAAGGTTAACCCATAGCTGGGCAACCTCGAACGTGCCGCCGTTTCGGGTGAACTCCGTGCCGTGCTTCTCCTCGTGAACCACCCCCGATGCGGCCGTCATCCACTGCACGTCTCCGGGGCCGATCTTGCCATGATTGCCGGCCGAGTCGCGATGTTCGAGTTCGCCCTGAAAAACGATCGTCACGGTTTCGAATCCGCGATGCGGATGCTCCTCCACTCCTCGAGGCTTATCGCTCGGCTCGAATCGGATTGGCTCCGCGTAGTCGAGGAGGAGGAACGGGCTTGCTCCGTCCATCTTGGAGTGCAACACCGTGCGGACGGGGAAACCGTCGCCGACCCAATGCTTCTCCGGGGCGCGATGAACGCTGAGGATTCGCTTCATTGGTACATTATGTACCACTCGGTACAAAGTAGCGTTTACGTTACTTCTGGCGAGTTGCCGCCAGGATGCTGGCGCTACAAATGCGATTGGTGGGCGAAGAGGGACTTGAACCCCCGACATCCTCCTTGTAAGGGAGGCGCTCTGCCAACTGAGCTATTCGCCCCACCTATTTGTACCCCCTCCTTGTCACTCCCGTGATGAGGAGGGGGCTAGGGGGTGGAGTTCCGGTGCGCAATACTCTCACCCATGCTCGGGGCATGGGACGACGCTGTATTCAAATGGATAAACGGCGGCTGGTCGTCCCCGTTTCTGGATGAGATTTTCCGCTTCTTCACACTCGCCACCAAAATCCCCTGGGTCGTGGCATTGCTGGCGGTCATTCTTCTGACCTACATATTGGCCGGCCCCAAAACAAGGGCCGCTGCAATACAGGCGATGATCGCCTGGCCACTTGCTAACGAATTTACCGATATCATCAAGAACTCAATCCAAACTCTTCGCCCATGCGTTGTCCATCCCGATTACGCGCGCGTTTTCGATTACGCCGGGAAAGCAATTTTATTGGACAGTTCCGGCACTTTGTCCGCCCACGCCGCAAACATGGCGGCCGTCGCAACAGTAGTTGCGCTTCGATTGAAGTGGTGGGGAGTCCCCTGGATATTGTTCGCCCTGCTTTCCGGCCTGTCACGCATCTACGTCGGCGTGCATTATCCGTCGCAAGTGATACTCGGTTGGTTCGCTGGCACAATCATCGGCGTCGCAATTGTAAAAGCCTGGGACTGGTATTCGCGGCGCCGAATAATCAGTTCGCCCGAGCCGCCAACCACTCCTTAAGAGATTGCGGGCCATCTAACTCGATGGAGCCCAACGTCGATATCGGCTTATTCGCCGCCAAGAAAGTGACCGTCTTAGCATCCGAATTCGCCTTCACAGCGCGCATGATTCCCTGTACCAGCGTCACTTCGTCGTCGGTGCCATAGGTCTGATTGAAATTGCTCGAAAAATTCAGCGCTGCGTTGCCTTGCGCATATTTGACATCGATAAGGCGAGCCTCCGGTTGAACTATCTTCGTGCCTTCGAGAAACGCATTCACCGAAGCCACAATCTTGTCGCTGCCCGCCGGCACTTTCATCGTTCGCGTCGTAAACTTGCCGCCCGGCCCGCCACCTTGCGCAACCGGTACAGTAACAGTAACCTCGTTAGCTGGCGGTTTCTCCAAGCTGATGACATCCGGATTGTCCGGCTTAGTTTTCGAAGTCGGCCCGTACTTCACGTAATAAATCAAGCCGCCGAAAAGCAGCGCGGCGATTACCGCCAGTATCAGAAGCGGTTTCGCCCCCGGAGTGTCGCCCTTAGTTTTTTTGCTCACCGATGTACACCTTTATGCCCCTGACTATCGCCTCCGCAACCTTCTTTCGAAACCCTTCCGTCTGTAACAGTCTCCTGTCGATGGAATTGTTGATATAAGCCACTTCGACAAGGACTGCCGGAACTCTGCTGTTTCGCAGAACCGAAAAGCCCTTGGAGGGCGCCACTGTTCTGTCGCTTACTACCCCGTAATCGCCGATTCCTGATATCTTCGCAATCTCCGCTTGAATGCACTGCGCCAGCAATCTTGAATCGGAGTTATCGAAGTGATAATAAGTCGTCGTCCCCGACCGGTTGCCCAGTTGATTCGAATTAATATGTATGCTTACGAAAAAGTCCGCGTTGCTGTCATTCGCAACGCGCGGCCTGTCCGGCAATTCGATAAAAGTATCGTCATTGCGCGTCATAGCAACGGTGCAGCCGGTATCGCTCAAAGCGTCGCTCACCAATTTTGCAATCGCCAAAGTGAAATCTTTCTCGTTGAGCGTCTGCCCGCCCGAGCTATATTTGGCGCCCGAATCGTGCCCACCGTGCCCGGCGTCGATCACTATGTTCTTCGAAGCCATAGTCCCGCCGGAATTTCTCGGCGCAACCATCCGCACGACGATTTCATTCGCCGAAGGAGCGATTTTCACTCCCATCGGCCTCTTCAATTCCATTTTCAATCGCACTCCGCCGGTCTCATTCTCGACGAACATCGCGGACCGAATAACTTCTCCTTGAATTGGCTCGGCGTCCGCCGGCATTTGCGCCGTCGGCAAATTTATCCAATAAACGCCGCCCCTGTC
>JACDEQ010000209.1 GCA_013816225.1 Armatimonadota bacterium
CCCGAACGCAGGCGCGAAATGGGAGAATTCGGACGAAAGCGCGTAGAAAACGAACTCGAATGGAAATATGAAGTTCCGAAGCTCCTGGCAGCCTACGACGCGCTCAAGCTATAAATATTCCGAGAACCAACGAAGCTGCTCGTTCATGCGGTGGATTCTCAGATCGGGCGGCCCGGAACGCGAAAGCCCATGGCTGGTCGATGCCGGATATCTCACGTAGCGGGTCGGCACGCCCTTCATTTTGAGGAACGTGTAAACCTGGTCGCCCTGCTCCACATTGCATCGCAAATCGCCTTCGCTGTGGATCACCAATGTCGGTGTCTTTGCGTTACCGAAGTGCTTCACCGGGCTCTTGTCCCACAACATTTCCCAGTCGTCATATGCGGCGCCTGGCCAGTTGCCGTTCGGAACGAACGTATAATCACTGTTGCCGCTCTTGCTGAGCAGATTGCTGACGCTGCGGTCGCTGATTGCACACTTGTACTCGTCGGTATGACCGATCGCCCAATTTACGATATAGCCGCCATAGCTACCTCCCATAATTGCGACGCGCGCGGGATCGACATACGGCAGTGACTTGCAAAACCGAGTCACCGCTTGGACATCCGCCCAGTCCTTGTTGCCCCAATCGCCCATGATGCAGCGCGCGAACTCTTCGCCGTATCCGGTGCTCCCGCGCGGGTTGCTGAATACGACGACATATCCATTCGCCGCGAGCACCTGCATTTCGATGAAGAAACAGCACGTGTACATGCCGTGCGGGCCACCGTGAACCTCGATCGCCGCCGGAAACGGGCCATCGCCTCGCGGTTTAAGAACCCATGTCTGAACTTTGGTGCCGTCTTCGCTCTCGACCCAATGCTCCTCGGGCTCGGCAATCTCGATTTCGTCGAGAAGCTCCTTGTTGAACTCCGAGCGCCATGCAGGTTCGCCGTTCTCTACGATCAGGACTTCCGGAAGCGACGTGGGAGTTGGATTCACTACCGCAATCCGCTCGCCGGCTATGCTTCCGAGCGATAACTCTGCCGCTTCCTTCGTCAGGAACTCGATGTCGCCGCCAGCAATCCCAATTTTGCAGAGTTGCGTCGCTCCTTCCAGCGATAGGTTGAAATGAATACTCTGAGAGTCCTTGGACCACAGCAGTTGCGCTTCGCTGGCCGGCTCTTTAACGTCGCTTAGAGTCCACACTTGAAGATCGTAATCTGAGCCCTCGGTAAGGTTCTTCCATTTACCGGAGAGTGGATTGTAGACGCACAGGCTGGCGTTTTTCGTCCCGAAATTGTCCTCCGTCCGATCCGCGTACGCCATCGCTGCCCAAGCCCCGTCAGGAGAAAACGAAAGCGAGCTCTTGTTCCCAATCGGATAGCCCTTGAGCGGGTCCATCTCGCCAGTGCAGGGGTCCACGAAAAACAATTCGTCCTGCCACGGCTCCATCGTCGGGTTGTCGGAGGAGTTGAAGCCGACGAGTAATCGCGATGAATCGGGAGTCCAACAGAATGCGTATTCACCATCCTTGGCCTTGTCACATACGACGATATGCTTCTTCGCCGAAGGATCGAGAACGCAGAGTTTGAACCGCTCGCCACCGAATACCCCGTCGCCGTCCATCCGCCATTGCAGGGTCTCGATCACGCGAGGCGGTTCGCTCAGCCCGGTTTTCTCGCGCTCTTCCTCGGCCTCCTTGGCACGCGCTGATTCGCGCTCGCGAAAGAGGAACGCAATCTTAGCGCCATCGGGCGAGCATTCGTACCTGCCGATAGATCCCTCCGGTAAGTCAGATATCTCGAAGGCCTCCCCACCTTGGAGCGGCAGCCTGAGGAATTGAGATTTAGGCTTGTGCCTATTGCTTACGAAGTTGATCCCGGTACCGTCCGGGTTCCAACGAGGCGACGAGTCGGACGAATCTCCGAACGTAAGTTGTCGAACCTCGCCATACCGGAACAGCCACAGGTTGGAGACATAACTATTCCTATCTCCAACCGCCTTGATAGAGAAGACCGCCATCGACCCGTCCGGCGAGAGCTGAGGATCGGAGGGCACTTGGATGCGAAGAAGGTCTTCGGGTGAAATGGGGCGCTTGGCCATGGGTCGAACATTACCCAAATGCCTGCGTCGATACCGTAGCGGAACTGTCACCCGCTCGTCCGATGTAGAGGAAGGCAGAGGTTAATCATGAAGAGAATCGCATTCGTTTCCATCGCAGTGCTCGCAGGTGTCGCAGCCAGCGCCCAGGACGGCTGGAAGAACCCCAAAGCCGTCTCCGCCACGATCGTCGAGAGATACGCGGAACAGCCCGAGAAAAAAATCGATCTGGCACACAACGCCGGAGCCATTTCGTATCGGACAAGCGCCGGGATCGAGGGACAATTGGAGGGCATCCCGCGCATCGAGACCGCCGGCACAAAAGGTGTTTTGACATGGATCGAAGGCAAGCCCGACGTAGGAATGCAGCTTTTCGCACCGACCTCCTACGACGTAGGCGAGTTCCTCGAGCGGCCGGGCTTTTCACGAGCCGACCTCGAATTCAACCTCCAGGGGATAGAGAAAACGCTTTCCAGGAAAGTGCTGGTAGGCAAAAGCGAAGCGGTTGCCGGGCGCGACTGCCTCGTGCTGAAAGTGCTCGAGCGCCCCGATTCAAGCGCAGACTACCAGCAACTCTGGATCGACCGGGAAACCGGCATAACGATGAAGCAGCAGGATTACTTCGCGGGCAAACGAACATATGAGCGCGAAATCACCTCGATCGAATTCAAGACTTCCGACAGCTTCACGCCGTCGCCGACGATGAAGGTGCTCCGGGGCGTCGTCGCGCCGATTACGCTTCTCCAGGTCGGTAGGCTTAGCAACGCCGAGAGGTTCGTGGCCGATATCGCCAAGATCAACTCGAGCGGCAGCGCTTGGGCGAGCCCGTTCACCGCGCCGGAAGGGTATGGCTATGCGCAAACCCTCTCACGCCAGGTGAGGCGTCAGCAGGTCGCGCTCGGAGGCTCGCAGAACAGCAACAATCAACAAACTGCGGCTCAGCGCGAAGAGGAGCGTCGTCGCGATCGCCGTGAGAACAGGCTCCGAAACCGCAGATTTCGCTCGCAAGACGGCGACATGTTCGAGATCGAGCTCGCGACCGAGGCGTCCCTCGCAACCACGGTTGCAGTACATGCCACACCCGATGGCGAGCGCATCGTTACGTTCGGGGGCACAGCAGCCGATGGCAAGGTCCTTACGGCCGGCGGTGCGCCTGGAGGCACGACTGGTGACCAAGTCTTCCCGTTCGCGAAGAGCGACTTCGTCGATCCGTCCACGGGCCACACACTATCGCTCCTACAGATCAACGGAGCGGAAATCGAGCCGTTCATCGACATGCTCATCCTCGGAACGCCGAAGATGAACCCGGACAACCGCTTGGCGAACTCGAAGCTCTACTCCGTCGACAAGCCCGCGAAGATAACAGCGGTGACTTGGACGGTGGGCCAAGTCAGGTACGCGCTGATCTCTACCGGACTGCCTACGGACAAACTCCTCCCGATCGCAGCCACGGTCAAGAAAGCTGAGTGGTAGCCCAAACCTACTCGCCGTGCTGCTCGTAGTGTTCGCTGGCGGTCTGCGTTAGCGTGCTGAAGTGCGCACCTTTCTCGCGAAGATAGCTCACGGTGTCGTTCAAGGCGTCCGTGCAGTCCGTGTAGTCGCGCATGCCGATGCAGAGTACTTCCCGATCCAGGTACGCGTCGACGACTGTTCGAATTTCATCGAACCCCTTGTCTAGATAAGCGTATGAGCCGTTCGTGGCGCTTACGGGAACCTCCAAGACCTTGCTGTCGCCCTTCTGCTTGAGGTCTTCGGTATTGGGGTGGTACGGCTCGGTGGGGCCGCCTTCCCAGTTGACGAACATGCGATAGTCGCTCCCGGCGACGGAGCTGGAGCTCACGAGGATTCCAATGTCTTCCAAATACTTAAGGTCGCTCGGGAGGAGCGCGAAAGCGCCGGCGCGGAAGGACGTGGCCTTGATTCGGTGGGATTTCAGCGTGTCTTTGGCGATCCGGATGATATTGCCGCGCTCTTTGTCGTTGTCGACATACCCGCGCTCGTTTTCGAAATAGACCAGCATCCCCATCTCGTGCCAGCTGGGGATCTTGTGCATATACTCCCGATAGTAAAGGTTCGTGTTCGCAGAAGGGTCGGCTTCGGAAATGTGGATGAGCCACGTGATGGGTACGAAAAGCTGTTCGGCCAGTTTGATAAGGTCACCGGTATAGCACCGGTCGTGGTGGGCTGCTTTGCAG
>JACDEQ010000210.1 GCA_013816225.1 Armatimonadota bacterium
ATTCTGGGTCGCCGCAGGGCAAGCCGACGATTCAAGTCGCCCAGGTTAATAAGCGAGGCTGGCGACTCGGCCGCCCTGATGTGGTATTGAAGGGCGGGACAACGGTCGGAGCCGAGGGAGGAGCCTATTGGCGCGCGTTCGTTCTCAAGCTGCCCCCCGATATCACGCGCCTGAAGGCATTCGACATCCTTCCCGCTGTTCCCCAGGTAATCCGCCACGTGCTCATAGCCATCGTTCCTGGAGCGCGAATGAAGGAACAGAAAGTGTACGAGACATGGGGCAGCCTCGGCCCACAGGTTCGCAATCTAGTAGGAGCATGGGCGCCTGGCTACTTCCGATGGAGGCTGCCCCCCGGCGTAGCGATTCCGATCAAGGAAGACTGCTCGTTGGTCGTGCAGGTTCAGTACAACCCCGTTGGCAAGGCGGAGGATGGAACGTTCAAGTTGGGTCTATACGCCTCCCGCCAAGCACAGAACGAGACCCCGAAGTGGCTTTCGATTGGCACTAAAGAGATCGCTATCCCCGCCGTTGGCAGAAGGACGATCCGGGCGAGCCATGTCCTGGCCGAAAGTATCGAACTCCTAGCGATTCACCCCGAGGCACGACTGGCCGCACGCCTGATCAGGCTCGAAGCGAAGCTGGCCGACGGGAGCATAAAGCAGGTCTTCGGAGGCTCTTGGGACCTATATTGGATAGGCGCATACATTTTTGCCAACCCGCCCGTCCTGCCCAAAGGAACGCAATTGAATCTTTCGATCGAGTACACGAATGGATTCGATGCTATGCACACCCTAACCAATTCGAGACCCATCCAGTTCGGCTATGGACCTAAAGATGAGCTTGGATGGGTCCACCTCCAGTACATCCCAACTAAAGCGCGCTAGCGCACGCCGAACTCGACAACGTCCGCTCGAGCGGACAGCGGCCATACGAATGTCGGCCCGCGCTGGACATAAGCGAACTTTGCTTTGATGGACCCATCGGCTTTCACGTACTTGCCGGGGGTGTTGGTTACGACCGTTTCATAGACCTTCTCGGCCTGGTTGCTAACCAGCGGACCCGCAACGGGTTCGTACGCGTTGGTAATCCAGTTGAAGAGCGAAATAGTTAGATCGGCGATGCCGACCGTTTTGCTTTCGATGTGCACCCTTACTTTGGTGGGATCGGTTATCGGCGCGACGCCGCTCACGACGAATTCCGCGGTTGAGCCGGTGAAGCCTGGGCCAAAATTGATGCCTTGGCCGAGGTACTGATTGTCTCCGAGTAGCAATGAGTAAGGCTGAGCCCAGTTGATGTTCTCCTGGGCCGTTCCTTTTGTAAGTGCGCCGCCGGAGGGATATATGGGCTCGTAGTCCTTCAATTGGACCATTTTCGAAAGCGACGGAATGCCGATAATGCGCGTCTCGCCTTGCGGCCCGAGGTCCGTATTGTCGACCGCAAAGAGCATGTAGAACGTGGGCGTCGCTATTTTAGGTGCCGGAGGCGGCGTAACCCGGAACATGTTGTTCCCGAGATTTTGGAAGTCCAGCTCGACCACCTGCTGGTTCTCGTTGAACGCGTGCGTCGTCGAGCCCAAAGAAATGAGCATAAGTTTCGTGACGGGCCGTCCGCTGGTCCCGTTCGGGGCCACCGTCACGTCGAAAGTCTCCCCGTAGCGGATAACGGTCGGGCAATCGACGCCGATCGTCGGTCGCAGCGATTGCCATGCATCAGTCCCCCCGTAAGGCGGCGAGAATAGCTGCACATCCCGCGTGTGCTCATTGCCCGAACCTTCGGGGGCGTCATCCGGTTCGCCGGAGCCTACCGCTATGCGGCCATCGGGCAATAGCGTAGCGGTCGAGTGATACCCGCGAGGTATCTCATGATCTGCGGGCACCGGCTTATTGAAAAACTTCCAGGGGCGGGTGGCGCGATCGGAAACGAACGGTTTCCACAACTCTGGAGCGGTTCGAGGCTTTGCCTCAGACGGCACGGGCACACCATTGGTACCAAAAGTCAAGCTGCCACCGAACGCGATCACGTCGCCGGTCGGAAGCGCGACGATTGTGTGGTTGAGCCGCCCGAGGTTCATTCCCGCGGCTGCTTGCCATATCGGTGGATCCTGGTAAAGGTCGGCGAATAGCGCGTTCGTGGTTGCGGGCTCGTGCTCGCCGGACGACTCCGCTCCGCCCGACTTGATGATAATGCTTTCCCGAATCCCGGCCCAGTTCTTCGCGTTAATCATCACCGAGCTCGGATAGAAGCCATGCACGTTCATCGTTCCGTTCGGAAAAGTCGAATACGTCGACCATGTCAGCCTCACCAGATCGAGCTTTTGGTTCGGCCACACGCCCTCGTCTGCCCATCCTCGCGCCGCAAAGAACGGATTGCCGTCCTTCGGATCGATGAACATATGGGGATAATAATTGTCCATGCTCGCATTCGGAGGTAGGGCGTGGTGGTAGTCCGCAAGACCGGGCAGCCAAGGCACGCCGACCATCCAAAGGTCCGGAATGTCCGCCGTCGTGTGCTTGCTTCCCCCGATTCCTGTGAGGACCAAAATGCGCCGATTCGGGAGGGCGGTCGTCGTCGGATACCATCGGAGCTGGGTCATGCGGCGGCTGCTGGTCGTCCAGGCCTGATTGTTCGGGAGGCGATAGTCGAAGACGTTTACCCTGTCGTCGCCGTATCCGTTTTCGATCAGGTGGCCTCCGGCGTTGAACAGCCTTCCGTCCCAAAGCATCGTGTGCCCGGCGCAAAAAAGATTGGTCGTCGAATTGGCTGCATTGCCGATGGTGAAAACGTTATAGGCGTAGTTCGTGCCCGGTGATACGGCCGTCCCAAAAGGAGTATCGGGCAGCGGCTGGCCGAAGGAATAGTTCGTGTTCCAGATCAATAGCCTTTCGT
Organism: Armatimonadota bacterium; assembly: GCA_013816225.1. Taxonomy (GTDB): domain Bacteria; phylum Armatimonadota; class Fimbriimonadia; order Fimbriimonadales; family ATM1; genus JACDEQ01. Next base: position 2,887 of record JACDEQ010000210.1, read on the forward strand.
CCGGCAGCATCGAGATATGCACCGGCCGGACGTACCAGCCATTGGGCCAATTGATCTCCGTCCAAGCGCCCAAGGCTTCCTGGGAGAACGCTTGAGTTCCAACTGCGAACAGCGACAAGCTCAATAACAGCCTAATTTTCATGTTCTTCCTCCGACCGATGTCGCGAGCTTTAAATAGTACAGCAAACTGCTTGCTGAGACACAATAATACCAAGGTCGAGCTTTACTCTGTTTGCCCGGCGCAATGGGAGCAGCAGTAAATCGTCGTTCCCTCCTCGACTCCGTGGCCTATTACCGGCGTGCCGCAGTGGGAGCACCTGGGAGCGAGCGCATGAATCGCACACTCGAAGCAATCGAACGTATGGCGTTTCCCAGCCATCACAACTTCGAACGCTCGGTCGTAGTCGTTGCCGCATGTCTCACAGATTGCCATGCCTAAAATGACGCCTGGCCGCGCGTTTGCATCGCCCTCACTGGGGTTCATACGCAGATGGAACGAAGGGGCCGACGCAAACGTCTGTTTGACACCACGCAAGAGTGTCATATATACTCTTGTGACCGAACGCATGAAAGGTGAAACAAGATAAGAAGACCCCGTAGAGACGTCCGGCCCGAACCAGGCCCTATGATCAACGCCCGCTGCCTGCGGTTCCCAGACCTGAGACTCATCGGTCCCGAAGGAGAGCAAGTAGGCATAATCCAATCCCGAAGAGCCCTCCAGATGGCCGAAGACGCTGGCCTGGATCTCGTGCTGGTAGCTCCCAACGCACAACCCCCCGTTTGCCGAATCGTGGATCACGGCAAATACAAATATGAGCAGGAAAAGAGGGACAAGGATAACAAGCACAAGCGCAAAGCCCAGGAAGTTAAGGGTATAAAGCTGCGTCCCAGCACCGCGGGTCACGACCTCCAGGTTCTCCTGAAGAACTCACGAAAGTTCTTGGAAGAAGGCGATAAAGTTCGCTTCCTTGTCCAGTTCAAGTCGCGTGAAATCGCGCACCCGGAGATTGCGGTCGCCAAGTTAGACTGGTTTCTGAAAGAGCTCGGTGACTCGGTGCAGATGGACAAACCGGCAGGCCTCGAGGGCAGGCAGATGACCATGGTCGTTAGCCCCAACAAGAAGGCCCCGGCAAAAGGATTGAACAAAGATGGGAAACAAGCTGAAGACAAGCAAGACGGCGGCGAAGAGGTTCAAGATCTCGGGGACCGGCAAGATTCTGCGCCGCAAAGCGTACAACAGCCACATGTTCTTCCACAAGAGCGCCAGCCAGAAGCGCCGCCTGGAGAACGAGCCGGAACTCGCAAAAGGTGATGCCAAGCGCGTGGCCAAGCTCCTCGGAATTTAACCGCTAAGTGATGTTCACGGAAATCCGGCGTAGTATGGTGCCA
>JACDEQ010000211.1 GCA_013816225.1 Armatimonadota bacterium
GTACGGCCCCCACCGCGGCCGGCCCGCCAAGACAATCTTCATCGGCGGCGGTACACCGACTTTCCTCGAGAGCAGCCAACTGTTGCGCATCCTCGACGCGGCTGTCGGCGCTCATCCGCCGGTCGACGGCTGCGAGATCACCAGCGAGGCCAACCCCGGGACGGTCGACTCCGCCAAGTTCAAGGCGATGCGACGAGGAGGCTTCAATCGTGTCTCGCTCGGCGGGCAGAGCTTCGACGCGGGCGACCTGATCCGTCTCGGCCGCGTCCATGCCAGTTCGGACATAGGCATTGCCGTGGAGAGGGCGAGGGCGGCCGGGTTCGACAACATCAACGTCGATCTCATGTTCGCCCTTCCTGGCCAGAGTTTCATAGCGTGGGAGCAGAACCTCGCCAAAGCGATCGCACTCGGCACCGAGCATCTCAGCCTCTACTGCCTTACCATCGAGCCGAACACGGCTTTCTACAAGCAGCATCTGAAGGGCCAACTCGACCTCCCCGATGACGGTGAGCAGGCGCTGATGTACGACCGCGCAGTGGAAAAGGCGTCTGCGGCGGGCCTGGCGCAATACGAGATCAGCAACTTCGCCAAGCCGGGCCGCGAATGCCGCCACAACCTCTGCTACTGGCGCAATGAGGAATACGTCGCGTACGGCCCAGGGGCTGTGGAGCGGGTGGGCGACGTTAGATGGACGCACCTGAAGCATCCGGAGCTTTACTGCCAAGCCGTCGAGGCGGGCCGGGATCTTGCTTGTGAGATAGAAACGATAACCGACGCGACCGGCGAGGACGAGCGAATTATGCTGGGCCTGCGATTAACCGAGGGGCTCGCGATCGGCGAGATAAACACGGCCGCAGTCGAAAACTTGCAGAAAAAGGATTGGATCGAATTAACCGGAGATCGGCTTCGATTAACGCCTTCGGGAAAACATTATTGCAACGAAGTTATTGTTGCGTTGATGTAACACCGATCACGAAATCACCGATGCCACGCGCAACTTTCAATGATTGCTTTTCCTTGGGAATATCGACCGTGGCCACCGTAACGCCATCGAGGCCGGTGCGACGCTTTATCCGATAATTAATTCCCTGGCCGTACATCGTGTGGCCGTTACCCGCAATGACGACGAATACCGTATTGTCGGTCACCGATGTTTTCCCCAAGTATTTAATGGCCGTATCGGCCATGCCTTCATCCCACAACACTTGCGCTGCATAGACGTTCGGCGAGGCAATCGGATGGCCGCCCATCAAAGCATCGAAAACCAGGCGGTGCTCCTTATTGTCCAAATAGAGGCTCGGCAGCTCCTTCTTTGCATCGTCGGGCAAGGCGTCGTACCCGCCGCGCCCGACCGCTCGCACCCAGTCGCGGGGAATATTCAGCCCCACAAGACGCAGCCGGCGGCTGTTTACCACGTCGAAAATCGGGCGATAAAGGGCGTAGTCGAACCCCCATTGCCCTTTCCAGTCGGAGCGCTCGATGAAATCTTCTTCCGATAATTTACCCAACGTCCACAAATTCATAAAATGTTGCTTCGGACGGGTGTACATCTCCAACCCCACGATAACCCTCCGTCCCGCATCGGACAGGGCGCCGATAATATCTGCCTGCCACCGGTGCGTATCGGGGTTATCATGGCTCTCACCCACAAAAACAAACCTCTTGCCCCTGGCAGCGTCGACGATATCCTTTAGAGTGGCGGAATTTCCATTCCGCGTATTTACAACGAGGTTCACGCGCAGTTCGACCTGCCCAGGCTTGCCGATGGGCAAGTTGTAGACGTCGATATCGATGCAATTAAAGAGAAGTCCGATCATCATTGTAGGTCACGCGTGTGAAGAGGCCGAGAACTTCATTCCCAAAAGCGAACGAATTTGCACTACCGTAAATCCGATAAGAATAGCACCCATTACCCAAGCCGCAGCTGTCGCATAGCCGAATTTCAGGAACATAAATGCGTTTTGCCAAACTTCCAATCCAAGAGTGTGTGTGGCATAGAGCGGCCCGCCGCCGGTCATGATAAATATCTGCTCCATCGCCTTAAACCCACCCACGAAGGCGCCCAGCAAATTGATAAGAATAAGCGGTTTGAGAGCGGGATAGACGATATACCGAATCTTGTGCCGCCAGCTCGCCCCGTCCAGGTCTGCAGCCTCATATCGTTCGTCAGGAACGTTCTTCATCGCAGCCAGATAAAGGATGCTCCCCGGCCCCGCGCCTGCCCAGATTCCCGGTATCACGACCGCGAGCATCGCGAGCGACGGGTCGCCCAGCCAGTCGTGCGTCAAATTGAAATGTGCGATCGATATATGAAAAACATTGTTGAGAAAATCGATGCCCGAATTGAGCATTCCGTAAACGGGAGCCATGACTTGGTTCAGGAACCCGGTCTCGGATTTATCATAAAATAGCCGCCACATAAACGCTATTACGAGGCCGCTCGTCATCGCCGGCAAGTAAAACACGGTCCTGAAAAACACTTTCAATTTCGGTATCTCGCTTAGAGCCAGCGCCAAAATGAACGGCAAGAAAAAACCGATCGCGATCGTCAGCCCAACGAACAAAAAGCTGTTCATGAGGCCCTTCCAAAAGGTCCCCTGTGTAAAGACCTCGATAAAATTATCTAGGCCGATGAACTGCGGCGGCTTCATGATCCGGTAATCTTGGAAGGCGATAATCAAGCCCCGGAAGAGGGGGTAATACGCCCACACCAATAGGCTCAAGACCGCAGGCGCGAGGAACAGCGCCGCCAGGCGTCTGAACCGGTTCGCCTTCGCAGCACCCGCCGGGTTCTCCGCTCGGTCTTTCCGCCAGCGTTTCACCACGAAGTACGCCGCGATCCCCATGGTCGCGAGCATGGTCAGCAATATCCCGAGGGCGAACCCCCGACGCTTCGCCATTTCTTCCGGTGCCACGTAACCCAAGAGCTTAGCGTTGATCGATTCCGCCGCATGATCCAAAATCTCCTTGGCGGGCTTTTTCGGGTCGAGAAGCGCTTCCTGGATCGGCTCATCGAGCAGCACATAGAGCATCTGGCAGTTGCGCCCATACGGCTCGGGCCTTCCGTTCTCGAACTGCTCTTTGCTCGCCTTCACCAGGAGCGGGTCCGACTGCTGCGCCAGCTCTTCGTGGCCGAACTTCTCCAGAAGGTCGGGCTGCACGAGGTTGCCCAAGCCGTTCTCCACGTAGCTGTTCGTCGCCACGCGTGCCGCGTCCTCGCCGACAAAGAACTTGATGAACCGCCAGCACGCCTCCAGCTTCTTCGGGTCCTTCAGAGAAGCGTTGATCGCCCACATTCCGGCATTGATCTCGTTCGCGCGTCCACCCGGTCCTGCGGGCATCGCAGCCACGCCGATAAGTGCAGGATTAGTTCGAGTAGCATGCATTAAAACGTCGTTCGTGTAGTCGAACCACATCGCGCCCTTGCCGTCGTCGATTTCGTCTCGCCACTTCATCGAGAGCCCCGCTGCCGGGCCGACATCCTTGCCGTTGCGGCCCCATTTCGCCAGCGTCAGCTTGCGGAAGAAGTCGAGAGCCACGGCGCCTTCGGGTGTGTTGAACGTACACTGCCAAGCGCCGGACGGCGTTGGCGCCACCGGTTCGCCACCGGCTTGGCGCAGGATGTTGATCCAGTGCCACGCCTTCCCTTCGGGGGCATTATTGAATAGGAATCCGTATCGGTCCTTTTCGGGCCGGGTCAGCTTCTTGGCGTAATCGTAGAACTCCTCCCAGTTGCGCGGCGGCATCGCCGGGTCGAGGCCTGCTTCGCGATAGAAGTCGATTCGGTAGTAAAGCGCCATTCCGTACTGGATATACGGGATGCTGTAGATCTTGCCGTCGTAGCTTCGCAGAACCGCCTGCACCTTCGACTTCACCCGGCTTAACACCGACGGGTCTCGGGCGATCAGGTCGTCGAGCGGGCGACAGAACCCCTGCTCGATGTAGTTGGTCATCTGCCGGAAATTCACATAGAACACGTCCGGCGATGTGTCGCTCGCCATGCTCATTAGGAACGGCGCGTCCGGCTGATTGCCGGCCACCTGCAGCCCGGCCGCGTTCACCACGCGAATATCGGGGTTCTTGCGATGGAACTCGTCGAAAATAGCGCGGCGGGCAATACTCCCGGGGTCGGCGGCATCCTTAGGAGGAATGCCCCAACTCGAATGCGCGATCATCCGAACCGTGGTGACGTCGTCAGCGTAGCCCGTCAAAGAGCACAAGAACGCCACCGCAACGAGCAGCCACCGCATCGCTGTAATTGTAGC
>JACDEQ010000212.1 GCA_013816225.1 Armatimonadota bacterium
CCGGCAGCGACTATGACTACGCGACCGTCAAATACGCCCCGACGTTCGACGTTGCGCCGGCATCCTTCAGCATGTTCCGCGGATCGGTCGTCTCGGGCAATCTGGCGTCGCTGCAGACTAGCGACGACGACAGGCTCGTCATGAGGCCGGGGGCGGTGTTCTCGTCTGGTGAGCCGCCGATACAGGTCATTCTGAATGCGACCGCGCCGACTTCGTCACCGCGCGAGTTCAGCTTTTCGCTGGAGTCCAGCGCGAGCGTCGCCAACTCCTACGCTCTGTCCGGCAGCGCCGAGCAGAAGATTTCGCTCTACAACTATGTAACCGGCGCCTACGAGGTTCTCGACACTCGCGTTGTGACGACCGCTGACAAAACGGTGCATATAAGCGTGACTACCGATCCGTCGCGCTTTATACAAGCGGGTACCCTAGCCGTTCAAGCACGGGTCAGCTACAGGGCGCTCCGCTCGACTTTCGTGTACCCCTGGCTTGGCCGCATCGACCGGGCATGGTGGAGCTTCCCGGGATAGGAAGGCAGGAGCCGACGCGTTCGACGTAGTTGTGGCCGATGACGGCGAGCCGACACGATCTGATAGCTAGACCATCGAGGGTGACCACAACGAAGTGGACCAGATCGAGACAGTTCTGCCGGCTTATCCTGTGATATTTACTTGCTTCTTACCGATATTCACCTGCAAGTTTAGCAGGTTCATTTTTTGGATCCCAGCCAATGACTCGATGCTTTGAATAAGGCGGGCTTGGGCAGAATCGTAGCGGCGCTCCCGATACAACCCCTCTTCCATAGAGTGCTTGAGCGCAGCTACACCATCGAGCCTCTGTTCCCAACCCATGTTGTGCTACACCTCGTTACCATCCCCGCTCGGCAACATTTCAACCAGTCGGCTGGGTGGACGTGACCCCAGTCTCCACAAATTGTTGGGTGGCACGGACACGCGACCCCATGGTTTCGCTCGCGAACATTCCCGGTCAGCGTGTCCGTGAAAGTAAGCCTTTCATAGGGCAAAACTTCATCGCATCGCGAATTGGCTGGCGCGCAGAAAGCAGGTGGTAACATTTGTGCGACGGATTGAAGTCCACGCGCTCGACGCTGTCGGTCCTGCAGGACACCGACAGCTTCCTCGCCCAAATGAAACGCCGCGAGGGGCTATCGGAGAAGGCCGTCTCGCTCCTCATCGCGGCGTTCGTTTGCTTTGCGATTTACGGCGCCATCATGGGTGCATACCACAGCCCGCTCCAGGCCCCTAGCTCCGCGCTGAAGCTCCCCTTGCTGTTCCTCATCACCGTTACCATCTGTCTGTCGACGCTGTACGTCCTCGGCCTGGTGGTCGGCGCAAAGGAGAGCGTGGGCCAGTACCTCGTGGTTCTCCTCGGCACTCTGGCGGCCTCCGGCATTCTTCTCATTGGCTTCGCGCCGATCACTGCGTTCTTCTTGATGACGAGCAGCCACTACCCGTTCTTTAAGCTACTCAACGTGGCCGTTGTGGGAATCTCCGGCACTATCGGGTCCAGATTCTTCCTCCGCGCGATGCGAACCCTATGGGAAGAGAACCGCGAGGCGCGCGACAAAGTTCTCGTCTCTGGATCGTGCTGTACGCGTTAATCGGAAGCCAACTAGGCTGGACCCGCCGGCCATTTTTCGGCGCCCCGGACATGCCATTTGAGCCCGTTCGCGAAGTGCAAGGGAACTTCTATATCAACATCCTCAAATCGGCGCGCGAAGTTCTCGGCTTCGACTCAAACGCCATCAACCTGGAGGTCGAGCGTCCTCGCGAGACCAACGTCGCGCAGTCGGCAGTCGGCAGTCGGCAGTCGGCAGTCGAGAATGGTATCCTCCCCTTGACGCCATGACCCTCACCCGGTTTTCCAAATTCGCGGTCTTCGTGCTGGTATTCAACCTCCTGGTCATCGTTTGGGGAGCGTACGTTCGGCACACCGGTTCGGGCGCCGGCTGCGGCAGCCATTGGCCTCTTTGCAACGGCGAGGTCTTCCCTCGCTCTCCGCGTTTGGAGACCATCATCGAGTACTCCCACAGGCTCATGAGCGGCCTCACACTGCTGTTTGTGATCGCTCTCGTGGTTTTCGCTTTCCGCGCCTTTCCCAAGGGCCACGGTTCGCGCGCCGGGTCTGTTTTGAGCCTAACTTTCACGATTTTCTCAGCCCTGATCGGCGCGGGTCTGGTGCTCTTCGGCCTAGTCGAGCTGAACGACTCGATGGCGCGGGCTGTCACTCTGTCCGCCCACCTTATCAATACAATGCTCCTGCTCGGCGCTCTTACTTTGACCGCTTGGTGGGGCGCTGGCGGCAAGCCAGTTCAAATGCGCGGGCAGGGGGCGGCTGGTTGGCTCGTGGCGGGCGGGTCCTTCGCGGTGCTCCTCGTCGGCATGAGCGGCGCGGTGACCTCCCTCGGGGACACGCTGTTTCCCCGCGACAGTTCGGCCCAGGTGATCCAGGAGGGCCTATCGGTAACCGGCCACTTCCTGATCCGGCTGCGGTTGTGGCACCCGTTCATCGCGGTCTGCGCGGGCATGTACCTCTTCTTCATGGCGGCGGTCCTCAGCGACACGAGCAGGAATAGCACGGCGCACGCCCTTCTCAGGCTTGTCGTGGCTCTGGTTCTCACTCAAATCGGCCTCGGGCTGATAAGCGTCTGGCTGAAAGCGCCCACAGCGCTCGCGCTCCTTCACCTCTTCCTGGCGGACCTCCTGTGGATCGCCACGGTCCTCGCGGGCGCGGCTGTACTCTCGACGCAATCCCGAGACGCCCGCGTCGTCGCGCTCGAAGGATCGCAGTCCACGGCATAGCCCATAATAGGGTCGATGTTGTCCCTGCTCCCGTTCGGCCCGAAGGCGGAGGCGACCCTCGACCTCGATCGCATCTACCTTCGAATCTTCCACATGCCCGGTTGGAAGCTCCGAAACATTCCACGGGCAGACGCATTCATCGTCTTTACCGACGCGACCGGCTGGCTGGGCCACGGGACTTCTAAGTACATTAAGGACAAGAGCGATTACCGGCTCGACGACCAGATTACGTCGCTTGCGCCCATCGAAGGCGGCTCGGCTGTGTCGGTCGCCGTTCACCGGCTGCCGGCGAGGCGGCTCGTTGTGGCGAATCCGTTCGACCAGCAGAAGATGATGAGCGGGGAGCAGTATTCCGCGGCGTTCCGAGCTGCAACTAAGGAGATAGAAGCTCACAACGGCAAATCCTTTACGCTTTTCGATCCGACCGACGACTGGAACTACCAAGAGCGCCGAGTCGAGCCCATGCAGGCTGCTCGCCGAATCGTGGATGCAATCCTTCGCAGCCGGGACGACGGTATCCGGTCGGCCAACATCATCGTCACCAATGAAGAGAACCTCATAGCTTACCGAAGCCTCGCCGACCGCATGGTCGAGAATCAATGGAAGTTCACCCACGAACCGGGCGCCGCGGATCGCGGGCTGGACCTGCTGTAGCTACTTCGCAGGCGCTACCTGAAAGCGGACCCAAAACAACTCGTCGGTCAAGGCTGGCCCGTACTTGATCGGCACCTTGCCCTGCCGTTCTCCGTGGCGGTCGTTTTCGTACGCGACAGCTGCGACAAGCTTCGTTCCTTTGGGCAATAGCGGGGGGTCCTTGAAGGAGTACGCGCCCACCCAGGCGAGATCCCACGGATAGACACGCAGGATGCTTTTTCTGGATCCGCCCGGCAGAACTGCGTCCAGGCTTACTTGCGTCGCCGCAAGCCGCGCCTCCGGAGCGACCGAAACGACGCGCACGTCATGGTCTAATGTAAGCGTCTGCTCGAGCGTCGGAGACTTCAACGCGGGGATGACGAGTTCTCGCGTTCCAAGGACGAGATGCTGGAGCTCGGCATATTTCGCGCCTTTCGCAAAGTACAACGCAAGTTCGAACGACCCATCTGACGAATTACCGTCCGGAGCGTACTGGACTTGAACTAGCAGTCTGTCCTTGCTCGTGATGGTTTTCGCCACGCCGTCCGGCGTCCTCCATGGTCGGTGGCTTGATGCCCACGCGCCAATGTAATCGTCGGTCACCGCTTCCAGGCTGCCCGTAGTCTCAAAGCCGGGGGTGGCCGATTTCGAGTCTTCCGTTCTGCCCTTCCCTTCCGAGTCGAGCGCAAGAACCGACTGGCGGACGTTCCTGGGGTTCTTCGGCCGAAGATCGAACCCGACGAGTCCACGCTTCTTGATTCCCGACGGGATGACGAATGCTCGCCAGTATGT
>JACDEQ010000213.1 GCA_013816225.1 Armatimonadota bacterium
TTCGATTCCGATTACGAAGCCGCTCATCGGTTCGGGGTTACGGCGGTGACCGCGCCACCATTCACCGCGATGGCGGCTGAACACGTCGCCGAAGCTGCGACGGTCGCGGAAGACGCGGAGTTGGTGGTCGTTTGCCCGGCACCCTACGGTCGGGGCAATTTGGCGAACCTCTCCTTGGCAGACCAATTGCTCGCAAAGGGAAAGCGTGTCATCGTCGTCGATCGTGGGGACGAGGAGTGGGATTTCGCCGGCGGAGAGGCGGGCAGATGCCTCGGACTCTTGCTGGAAAACGGCGCCGAAACAGGCGAAGTTGGTGGTGTTCCAGCCCGCTTGGAAATGGGCTGAATGACGCCGTACAAGGCCGTACAAAGGTCTCCGAAGTGGAACCTTTTCCGTTCGAGCGGTGTCTATAAAGATGTAACGAACAGGTTTCTATAGACAAAACCCTCCATAAGCCCCTCTCCTCCCAAAGACCTCGGCAGAACCCTCTCCCGCCGGGGTCTTTTCTTTGCGTTAGCCTAGCTCGTCGAGCCCGGAAACAATGGTGTGCGCGTGCGATAGATCCGTCTTGGGATCTCGCTGAACACCGACAACGTGGCAGCCTGCGGCCAATGCGGAAGTTACACCGTTCTTAGAATCTTCGACCGCGACGCATTGGCGTGCGTCAAGCTTTAGGTGCGTGGCCGCCGTGAGGAACGCGTCCGGGTGTGGCTTACCATTGGCAACCTGGCAGCCGCAGACGTACGCGCAGATTCGGTCCGCGACGACTGGGAACTTCTCGATGACGGCATCAAGGTACCACCGCATCGAATTTGTGGCCACCGCAATGGGCAACCTGATTCTGGTGAGGCACGACGGCGCGTCCGGAAACAGCCGCATGCTCTTGCGCACGCATTCGATGAGCGCCGGCTTGTGTGCTTCCATAAACCGATCGCATTCTATTGCGATACCCGTACGCGATCCCAGGTCTCCGAGCATCGCGGCGTAGGTAATTCCGGTATAGCGCTCAGAGTCGTCGACGGTCGACTCGAGCCCGAAGCCGCGAAGTGTTTCGACCTCCACCCGCTTGTGCCAACGCTCGGAATCGAGCAATGTACCGTCGAGGTCGAAAATCACACCTTTGAAACCCGAGAGGTTCATTGCGAAGCGTTATACTTGGATTGTGATGATCATCTCGTTTCTTCCCATTCTTTTGACTGCAGGATCGGCTCCGCATGCCGACGCACGCATGGACTGGTGGCGCGAAGCACGGTTTGGAATGTTTATCCATTGGGGTCTTTACGCGGTGCCTGCCGGCAAATTCGGTGACAAGACCGGTTACGGCGAATGGATTCTCGACTCCGCGCAGATTCCGGTCTCCACGTACGAGCAATTCCAGTCCAAGTTCAACCCCGTGAAATTCGACCCGGACGCCTGGGTGAGGATGGCAAAGGAAGCTGGGATGAAGTACATCATCATCACGACTAAGCATCACGACGGCTTCGCCCTTTTCGATTCGAAATACACAACCTGGGACATGATGGGCACCCCGTACAAACGCGACATCATGAAGCAGCTCGCCGCAGCTTGCAAGAAAGAGGGACTCAAGCTCGGCTGGTACCACTCGATTATGGACTGGCATCATCCCGATTACTTGCCCAGACGAGGTTGGGAGTCGCGGCCGGCCCTGGGCGCGAACTTAGACCGGTATGTCACGTACCTGCGGAATCAGGTGGCGGAGCTCCTGGCCAACTACGGCGATATCGCCGTTATGTGGTTCGATGGACAGTGGGAGGCTACCTATAACCACAAATACGGGCAAGATCTTTACGACCTGTGCCGCAAACTGCAGCCCAACATAATCGTCAACAACAGGGTCGACGTCGGTATCGCTGGCGACTACGGGACGCCCGAGCAGACCATTCCCGATGAGGCTCCGGGCGGCGACTGGGAGACCTGCATGACGATGAACCGCCACTGGGGATACAACGCTGCGGACAAGGAGTACAAATCTTCCACGGATCTCATCCGCATGCTCTGCGACATTGCGTCGAAGGGAGGAAACTATTTACTCAACGTTGGACCCACAGCCTCGGGAGAGTTTCCACCGGAGTCCATCGAGAGACTCAAGGAGATTGGGGGCTGGATGAAGGTCAACGGGGAGTCGATTTACGGTACCAATGCTGCGCCGATGAAACAGCCGTCGTGGGGCCGAGCAACCATGCGAATGGAAGGCGAGAACTCGAAATTGTACCTCCACGTATTCGAATGGCCTAACGACGGGAGGCTCGTGGTTCCAAATGTCGGCAGCGAACCGATAGACACGCGGTTCTTGGGTCGGAGAGACGCTATCAAGCCGAAGCGGGAGAAGTTGAACCTCATTCTTCCGGTTCCGGCAAAGCCGTTTCATGAAGCCTGCTCGGTGGTCGTTCTGACGTTTCACGGCGCGCCGATCATCTATGCCGACCCGAAGATCGAGGCCCTGTCGACCATTTTCGTCGATCGTGTCTCGGTGGAGATCGACGGCGGTTCGTCCCAACTGCAAACTCGTTACACCTTGGATGGCCCGGACCCAGGGCCTTCGTCGCCTGTCTACGGTAGGCCGATCGTTCTTTCTCGAACGACAACCGTAAGGGCGCGGACCTATCATCGTGGCGAGCCGGTCACCCCTGTCGCGGAGGCAACCTTCACCCGAGTGAAGCCATGGCCTGCGAGGCATTCAGGTGTGCTCCAGGCAGGGCTCGAAGTCAGTGTTTTCGAGGGACAGTGGAAAACCGTTCTCGACCTGGCAAGCCAAAGGCCGTCGACAAAAGTGCTTGCAGAAACTTTCGCGTTGCCGGATGCTCTCGTGCGCGACCATGTGGGCGCGACGTTTACGGGTTACGTCCGGATCCCTGCGGACGATGTTTACCGCTTTGCCTTGTCCTCGGACGACGGTTCGCAACTCTGGATCGACGGCAAGTTGGTGGTCGACAACGATGGGCTGCATTCGATCGTTGTGAACAGGGGCGTCGTGCCTCTCGCTCGCGGCAACCACCCGATAAGGGTCGATTGGTTCAACGCAACCGGTGGGGCACGGCTCGCGCTCAAATGGGGGCGCGGCGCCGAGCCCTTGGCGCCGGTTGCCAAAACCAGCCTGGGTCACTGATTGGATATATTAGCGGTTTGGGATTTCGACGAGCCGGCTGCGAGCGAAGCGAAGTTTCGCGCTCTGTTGCCGACCGGGGAGGCGGGTTTCGATGCCGAAGTAACGACACAGATCGCACGTGCTTTGGGCTTGCAGCGGAGGTTCGAGGAAGCGCGCTCCACCCTGTTAGGTGTCCGCGAAGCTCGAGGTCGAGCGCTCGTCAGGTACCATTTGGAGAAGGGACGCGTCGCCAACTCTTCCGGCGACGCGAAGGCTTCGATTCCCGATTTCGAAGAGGCCCTCCGGCTTGCGGCAGCTCTCGGCGAGGAATACTTGGCGATCGACGCCGCCCATATGTTGGGGATCGTCGAAGATGCGTCTGCCGCTCTCGAGTGGAACATTCGTGCCATCAAAATGTCAGAGGAAGCGGAGGACGGCCAAGCTCAGGGTTGGCTGGGCAGCCTCTACAACAACACCGCGTGGACTCTGCACGACCAAGGCAGGTTCGCAGAGGCGTTAGATCTTTTTGAGAAGGCTTTGACGTTTCGGGTCGAGCAAGGGAAGCCCGAAGCTATCCGAGTTGCGAAGTGGACTGTGGGGCGCTGCATGAGGTCACTCGGCCGCACCGACGAAGCGTTCGTCATTCAAAATGGGCTGGTTCAGGACAGGAGAGACGGCTACGTGTTCGAGGAGTTGGGCGAACTTCATCTTGTTATGGGAAAACCTGATTTAGCCGCCGAATGGTTCGCTAAGGCCTGCGAGGAGCTTGCGCGTGACCCTTGGTTATCCGCAAACGAACCGGAGCGGCTGAATCGAATTAAGCGGCTGGCTGATCACTAGTTTCTCGTTCACTGAAACTTTGGTGCAACGAAACACGTATTCAGTGCATTGGTGCACACGATGGTCGCAGTCGAAACAGATATTCGCAGCGCGGTTCTCGACGCAACAGAGCGGCTCCTCGGGCGGTACGGCTACCAGAAGATGACAATGGACGACATCGCCGCGGAAGCGGGCGTCGGACGCCGCACTATCTACCTCCACTTCACAGGAAAGCAAGAAGTGGCGCTTTCGACCATCGACCGAATCGTAGCAGCCGTGCACACGGAACTTGCCAAGATCGCCCGGTCCCGCCT
>JACDEQ010000033.1 GCA_013816225.1 Armatimonadota bacterium
TGTCCACCGAGCATGACCGGATTCCTGTGGGGATCTGCGTCTGCGGAACGGCTGTTGCCGAGAACCGAAACCAAATCGTGGATGACGTGCAAGGGCTAGACAACTACGTACCCTGCAGCCTCGAAACGCGCTCGGAGATCGTGGTGTTGATTCGCGATCGTGACGTTATCCTTGGCCAGATAGATATCGATAGCCACTCCCCAAGCGCCTTTGGCCCTGAGGATGAGCGGTTGCTCGAGGCCATAGCCGCCATTCTGGCGCAGGCTTGGGCTTGATAGGATAGAATGTCCTCGGTTTCCTGACTTCACAGGCGAGGTTGAAATGCCAGTAATTTCCGTAAGAATTCCGCAAATGGGTGAGGGCCTCCAAGAGGCGCGTCTTGTCGGTTTCCTAAAAAGGCCGGGCGAGGCAGTTCGGCGCGACGATCCCCTGTACCAGATGGAAACCGACAAGGCCGTGATGGACGTCGAGTCGCCTTACGACGGGACGCTCGTCGAATGGACTGCGGAAGAAGGCGCGGTGCTTCCGATCGGCGTGGAGGTTGCTACGATGGAGGTCGCGGATGGCGTAAAAGAAATGGCTGCCGGCCACGGACCTCCAGCTCCGGCCCACAAGGCAGCCGCGAAGGCCGAACCCGAGGTGGAAATTAGAGAGCCTGCGGTGCCCGCCGGCCCGCTGAGAAACTCGCAAGTGCCGCCTCGAACGAGGCGCTATCTGAAGGAGAAGGGCCTGCTCGACGAAGTGCACTTGATTCCTGCGGCTTCGTCCAAGATGATGATCGAGGATGTGGACGCTTATCTTGGAGGCAAGCCGGCTGGATTGGACTTAGCCACTCCATCCCGCATCTTGCAGACAACTACAGAATTCGAAGAGGTAGAGCTTTCCCAACGTCAGCGGACGCTGGCCTACCGCTTAGCCCGGGGGTCTCAGGTATGCGTTCCCGGTACGATCATGGTGGACTGCCGATGGGACGCGATCGAAGCGGCTCGCGACAAGGTGAAGGCTTCAGGTGACAAGTTCCAGCCAAGCGCGTTCACCATGACGGCGTGGTGCGTGGTCGAGGCAATGGCCGCGAACCCGAAATTCCGGAGTACCATGCCGAACGACACGACTTTGCGAACCTACAAGGGTGCGAACGTGGGCATTGCGGTCGCCCTGCCAGGCGATGAATTGGTGACCGCGATGATTCCGAACGCCGATTCTTTGGGATGGCAAGGCTTCGCCGAGGCCGCGCGCGCGCAAATCGAAATGGCCCGTGACGGACGGGACCAGGCAACCGAGGCCACCACTCTGAGCATCACGAACATGAGCGCTTTCGGTTTGAAGAATGCTGTGCCCGTAGTTGTATCCCCGTCCGTCGCAACGCTGTTCCTGGGCGAGGCGTTTTGGCACCCGGTTCCGAAGATGGGTGGCTTCGATTTCGTACGCATGCTCACGCTGTCGCTGACATTCGACCACCGTGTAATCAACGGCGTTGGTGCAGCGAACTTCATTAACGACGTGAAGCGCCGCATCGAAGGCTTCAACATTTAGACCGCCATACTGCCGATGCGCTTAGGGAAGGGCTAGGTCAAGCAAGTTGAATTCCGTTCTCAGTCGATCGACCGGAAGGCCGACAACGTTGTCGAAGTCCCCTTCGATATCGGTTGCGAAGTTCGTCGCCTCTCCCTGGATGGCGTAGGCGCCTGCCTTGTCCATCGGCTCGCCTGAATCAACGTAGTTTTCAATTTCAGCGGGCGTTATCATTCGGAACGCGATGCGAGTGGTCTCTTGGAAACTATGCTCCCCGGAGGGCCAAATCAGGAACACGCCCGTCGTGACTTCGTGCACCCGGCCCGACAACCTTCCCAGCATGCAACGCGCGTCATGCTCGTCGGCCGGTTTCCCCAAGAGCTCGTTGCCCAGGACCACGATCGTGTCGCAGCCGATAACCAGGCTGTGCGGTCGATGGCTGAACACATCGCGGGCTTTGGCCTCCGCCAATACTGCCGCTAGTACGTCCGGCCCGGCCGTCATCCTGCTTTCGTCGAACGTGGACGGTAGGACCTCGAACGATTCGAGAATTCGCGCGAGCAGTTCTTTGCGGCGGGGCGAGCCGCTGGCGAGCACTACCGGGTACTTGGCTTCCATAATAGGTTGAAAATGCAGGAGCTTACGCCGGACGAGCTTAGGCGCTACGCGCGGCACCTCATTATGCCGGAGGTCGGCCGCGACGGCCAGCTCAAGCTCAAGAGAGCGTCCGTCCTTATTGTCGGTTTGGGTGGCCTCGGGTCGCCTGCCGCCTATTACTTGGCGGCGGCCGGTATCGGTCGAATCGGCCTTGTGGATTTCGATTTGGTCGACGAGACGAACTTACAGCGGCAGATCCTCCACTTCACGTCAGACGTGGGCAACTCCAAGACTGACAGCGCTTTGGAAAAGCTGCGGGGCATCAACCCGTTCGTGGAGTTCGTGGTTTTCAGGGAAGCCCTCAGCAGCAAGAACGCCCTCGATATCGTCCGGGGATTCGACATCGCCGTCGACGGCACGGACAACTTTGCCACGCGCTACCTTGTCAACGATGCTTGCGTGCTCACGGGTAAGCCCAACGTATACGGCTCGATCTTTCGCTTCGAGGGGCAGGTTAGTGTCTTCTGGGCGGAGAAAGGCCCATGTTACAGGTGCCTCTACCCCGAGCCGCCGCCGCCAGGCGAAGTTCCCAATTGCGCCGAGGCAGGCGTCCTCGGAGTGCTACCGGGCATCGTCGGCTGCATCCAGGCGAACGAAGCCATCAAGCTCATCCTGGGCCTCGGCGAACCGCTCATAGGGCACCTGCTCCACTTCGATGCGCTCGGAATGCGATTTCGCCGTCTCGAAGTAGGCAAAGACCCGGCCTGCCCGATCTGCGGGGAAGCGGCTACAATTACGGAGCTCATCGATTACGAAGAGTTCTGCGGGGTGAAACCCAGTTTGGGTATGAATCGAGGATTGCCGGAGGTGTCGGTGCAAGAGCTGGATGACAAGAGGAACAACGGCGAGCCGTTCATCCTCCTCGATATCCGCGAGCCACACGAGCTTCAAGTTTCCCGCCTCGAACCGTCTCTCCATATCCCCATGCACCAAGTCGCCGGCCGGCTGAAAGAGCTCGACAAGGACGCGGAGATCTTGGTGCTTTGCCGAACGGGAAACCGCAGCGCGCAAATCACACAGGTGCTCCTCATGCAAGGATTCCTAGGGGCAAAAAACGTTGCTGGTGGGATCAATGCCTACGCCGAAAAGATCGACCCGTCGCTAACGGCTTACTAAGCCACACTAGGGCATCCTTTCGCTCCGAGGCATGTCGCAATTCTTACTTTGACCGGTAACGACACTCTGGGTTGGATCCGCTTCTGGTCCATCGAGGCCCCTGGAACCACCTACGACGGCAACGTCGCCTGGTTCGTATTCGACCATAACGGAGGAATACCGGGCAGCATCGTCGACAGCGGCACGGTGCAACCCATCGAAGACATTCTACAAGCAGGCGTGTTGGGCTTCTATGACGAATACGTTTACGATCTGGACATCGCTGACGTTGCCTTGAATGGCAGCACGGCGTACTGGCTCGGCCTCCATGTGAATGTTGGCTACGGCACCAGATGGGACATCTATTGGGAAACCGGCGGGGGCGACGGGCCAAGAGAGCGATGGAGGCACGATGGACAACTGGTCCGGTAACGGCTCAGAACATGCGTTCGAACCCCACGGCGCAGTTCCCGAGCCGAGTTCGCTTGTCGCGCTCGGCCTTCTCGGGGCTTTGATGCTACGGCGTCGCAAGTAGCTCACGCAACTTCACGCAAGGGTCCGGGTGGACCCTTGCGTCTTGTTTTTGCTTTAACCCTTGGCGAGCACTTGCTTCTTTTTCATTCAGTGCTTCGCTCGTAAATACGCGATGATCTCCCACATGACCTTGCAGTCGACCTCGTTATAATCGCCGATCGCCTTCATCAGGTCTAGATCGATCAGCCGACAGTCCTTTGCAACGGCCTCGGCCTGACATCGCCACGCCCCGACCATCGCAGCCATCCCGTCGCCGGGCCCGTCTTCCCATCGCTCCCGAATGAGGCCGTTCGAATGCATGGCCTTGGCAACGGCCTTTAGGCCGAAGGCAAGCGCCCCTTTGATTGTGATCGGCGCCTTCCGCATCACTCGGCCCAGGAAGTCGAACCAGTTCGGCTCCGGCCACGTCGCGCCTGGATGCCTTTCGCGAGCGGAGTTGAAGGCGTTCGACAGCGACGAGGTCTCGGCGGGCGACCAATGGAAGACGAGTGGCGAGGCCTCACCGAATCGCGCGCTGAGATCAGCCATGTGCGCGATCCATGCGTCGATGATACTTGCCTCGGATGCCTCATCCAAACGGTCGGCAATGAAGCGCTCGAACCTCCATTCCCCGGCCTCCTCGTGGCCGCAGCCGATCAT
The DNA here is from genome assembly GCA_013816225.1 of Armatimonadota bacterium. Lineage (GTDB taxonomy): Bacteria > Armatimonadota > Fimbriimonadia > Fimbriimonadales > ATM1 > JACDEQ01. Next base: position 4,438 of record JACDEQ010000033.1, read on the forward strand.
GAAGATGAGCGGTCGCCCACCCGCCTCCGGAAAGGTCGAGAAGTCGTCGTCGAGGTTGCTTACCGTTTCGAAATCGACATAGAATTGGACTGGCTTGCTCTGGTGCCACAAATTGCGATCGGCTGAGATGCGTTCCGGCGAAACCAACGGCGCCTCGGGCCGCTGGCTCGCAAGGATGCAGTCGAGAACACGCGCTCGGTCATCGGACAGCTCGAAGACGGATGCATCGCATTTGCCGTCGTCCCAGCGGCTAATCCCGCGAGTGATGCCAAGCGGGCGCTTTTCTGTCGAAACGTGCCAGAGTGACGTGAGGTCCTTGAGGCTCTCGTTGATCTCCACTTTTGCCTGGTGCCAGGGTGAGTCCTCCGTGTTGCCCATGTTTGGCCTTAGCTCGTCGAGGGTCGGTTCCGGCTCAACTTGCCAGTCAGCGCCTTCAGAGCGAACTCGGCGCATCCAATCTGCCGCCAAATCCACACTCGCGGCGAGTTTCGCATCATCCATGCGGGCGGGCGCAAGCATGGCGAAGCAGCTTCCGTGTCTAACCTTGTCCCGCTCGTAGGTTCTTCCGAGTAGATACCCGAGTGGAGAGAAAGTCCCCTGGACAGCCGCAAGACCACGGTTGTAAACGAGCAGCTGGCTAAGGCGATTGCTAGTGGCACTTATACATCCTTTCTTCAAGACTTCCACGCCGGCATACTTAATGTCGATCACACTGTAGTGATGATCATCGCCGCATACCTCGGGTGCTTCGTCGCAGATACTTCGTAAGGCGTCATTTCGGACAGTGAGGTCGGGCCTGCCGTACATCCGCGATGTCGGATCGATGACAGCGCCCTGATATATCGCCTGAACACCACCCTTGAGGAGCGCATCCGTTTCGGTGGCCCACGCCTCCCAAGCCTCCTGGGCCCTCCCGGACCAGGGCGTGCCTAGGCGGCGGATCTGCATTTTGCTTTCAAGGTGCTCGATGACCTTGGCCTCGAATTGCCTACCTTTTTCGATAATGAATCGCCCGAAGTCGGTGGTGGGGTCGTAACCCTGGCGCTTGTGGTCCGGAACGTATCCCTTCGCCTCGCCGTAAAGATCCAACCAATCTAGGAGAGGGTCGTCACGAAACCAGTTTCTGATTTTAGATGCCGAAACCCAGTTGTCCCAATCGCTACTCATCTTTCCAATCTCCAGACTACCAGGTCCGCACTGCGCAGTAACCTTGTGACCTTGGTAATCGTCGCACTTGAAGAAAGGGAGGATACGCACAATGATTTTAACTTCGCTGCTCGCCGTTGCTGCGCTTGCTGGGGCGCCAACGGGAGTCGAGCTCACGGTTTACAACGTCAACTTCGGGCTGGTCAAGGAGACAAGGTCGATCGATCTCAAGGCCGGAAGGCAAGAGGTGCGCGTTGAAGACGTCGCCGCACACATCGACCCGACGAGCGTCGGTTTCAAGAGCTTGACGCCAGGATCGCCGCTCGAGATCTTGGAACAGAACTATCAGTACGACCTCATTTCCACGCAAACCATACTCCTCAAATCCATCGGCAAACGAATCCGCTTGCGTCAACTGTTGGAGAACGGACGCGAAGTAGTTTCGGAGGGAGAGTTGCTTGCGGCGCCCGGGCAGATTGTGAACGCCGGTGACGGCGCCGGCCAGGTCTACACCGGCCTCGTAGTCAAGACCAACGACGGGCGTTTCATCCTTAGCCCAACCGGGACAATCGAGGTCCTCGAACTGCCGGATGGCTTGATCAGCAAGCCGACTCTCATGTGGGACTTGGTTGCCGAGCGCGCTGGCCGACACGAGATCGAGCTGGTCTATCTAACGAACGGCATCAACTGGTCTGCGGATTATGTTCTCACGCTTTCTGCGGACGACAAGAAGGCCGACCTGAATGGGTGGGTGACGCTCAATAACCAGAGCGGCACCGCCTACAAGGATGCGACTCTCAAGCTCGTTGCCGGAGACGTTCGCAGGCTGCAACCCCCGGCACGTGGTTTCGGCGCCGGCGGCTTCGGAGGAGCAATGGAGGAGCGCGGGGCGGATCTTGGCTTTCGCGAGGAAACACTCTTCGAATACCACCTGTACACACTGCAGCGCCCAGCTACAGTCCGCGACAGGGAAACCAAGCAGATCTCGTTGCTGAGCGCGACCAGCGTGGACGTCACGAAGCAGCTGATCTTGGAAGGGCAGCGAAGCATCTGGCATGGATACGGCCGCAACTACAGGCCCGGCGAGGGATACGCGACCGACCCGAAAATCAAAGTCAATGTAACCGTGGCGGTGAAAAACAGTGAAAAGAACCGGCTCGGCCTGCCTCTTCCGGAGGGCAGGGTCCGCGTCTACAAGCGGGACGCCGGCGGGCAGGTGCAAATGCTGGGAGAGGACCTGATCGACCACACGCCTCGCGAGGAGACGTTCAACCTCTACATCGGAGATGCATTCGACGTGGTAGGCGAGCGGCGGCGCGTGAATTTCCGCTCGATAAACTCGAATACCTTAGAAGAAACCTTCGAAATCAAGGTGCGGAATCGCAAGAGGACGACCGAAACGGTGCGGGTCGTGGAGCACGCATGGTCCGAATGGAAGATCACCCACGAAACCATGAAGAGCGTCAAGAAGGACTCGAACACCTTCGAGTATCTGGTGCCGTTAAAGCCCGACGATGAGCAAGCGATCACCTACACGATCGTAACGACGTGGGGCTATTAGCCGTTTCCCCTCTTCGCTAGGGTGCTACTTCGAGGGCTCGGTTGCCCGAGCCTTCCGAATTGCCTCGGACTTCCTCTTGTTCTTCGCGGTGCGCAGACGGATTGCCCAAGGGATGTTTCTCTCGTTTGTCGTGTAACGGCCCGTGAGGAGATCATAAACCGGAAGCACGACGTTGAAATTGCGGTCGTCTGCCAGGTGATGGATAAAGTGTCGCTTGTCGAACCAATCGAAGTAAATCTTCACCGGCTTGATGTTCTCGAACCAGCGAAGTTTGCCGTTCCTCGGCGGGAAGTGCATGTGCCAGTGAAGCGTCTCGTAGGTCGCATAGTAAAGCGTCATCGTGATCGGGACGGCGAGGCCGGGGCCGACGCCGAACCGGGTCCACAAAAACCATGAGATCGGGGAAGTGATGATCAGCATGATGGGAAGCGTGTACCATTCGAGGCTGATTCGCTTCTCGTGATCGGGCGCCTCACGATGGTAGTGCTCGTCCCGGTAAGCTGGGTGATGCTCGATGGCGTGGGCATTGAAGGCCGGATATAGGATGCCGCCCAGGACCTTCTTCTGGGGCGTGTGTAAAATGAACTGGTGGAGAAGCCCTTCGATAACGCTCGAAACGACGATCATTCCTAAAACAGTCAAAACGATGATGAGCAAGCTACTTCTCCTTGAGTCTCGCGGATTAGATACATAAATCGGGCCGTCCGACCCTAAAGATCAGACGGCCCGTGAACTGGTTTAGTAGCCGCGTCTGCCGCTGCTGCCGCCACTGCGGTTTCCACCGCCGTAGCTGCCACCGCCGCCGCCGCGATTGCCACCGCCGCCGCCCCCGCCGCTGCCGTAGCTTCGACCGCCACCGCCGCCGTAGCCACCACCACCACTGCCGCCGCGATCTTCGCGGGGCCGAGCCTCGTTGACCACAATATTGCGGCCGGAGAGGTCGGTGTTGTGCTTATCGGCGATTGCCTGTTCAGCCTGGGTGTCATCGACGTCGACGAAGCCAAAGCCTCGTCCTTCAACGATGCGAGCGGATGCCGCGCCGTAGGGCTCGAAAAGTTCGAGCAGTCCCGCCTCGGTTGTCGAGTAGGGAAGATTCCCAACGTAAAGGGATTTTGTTGCCATTTCTGTTACTCCTGATGAGCCGTTTGTTCGGCTCTTTGATTGCGATTGTTTCGGTACTCGTAGCTTTTCTCGTTCGTCGCAATCTGCCAGGCAGAAAGAGATGCTCGTGATTGACTCGGGGCCGTAACGCTCCTATTATAACGCTTTAAGCCTCCGGAAAGTTGCAGGCTAGCCCAGGGGGCCAGGATTCAAGGCTTGCAGGGAAGCCATAGCATTACTGCCCGATGTCCTGCAACCGCACGCCGAACACACGCACAACCGACCAGGTGGGGTCGGAAATCAGCAGTAGCCGGTTCCGCATTTCACGCTTGAACTCGATCTGCATCTCCGGGAAGTCAAAGCTGAAATCGGTCGGCAATGGTGGGTAGGAGAGGGAGCCTGATGCGCGCACAGTCGCGATCGCCGCGTCGCCTGTAACTTCAATCTTGACGTCGCTGATAGCGAGCTCGCTGAAGTTGGCCTTGCGGACGAATGTAGCCACCTTCGCCTTAGGGCTGTCAAACATTCCGTCACCGGAGGCGACCCCCTCCGGAAGCTCGAAGCTCTCCGACAGGTATTTCTGCACGCCTCCAGGTTTGTTTTCTAAGCTCGCCACGCGCATCTCCTCGATCGCCGCCCTGATTTGCGCTTCGTCATCGGGCTTTGTGCGCACGGCGACGAAGTTGACGAGCAGCAACATAAACAGGGCCAAGGCCGCGAGTACAAGGGCGATCAGCCAAACGGGAAGCTTAGGTCTTGCTGCGTTCTTCAAGCGTCTCTTTCGCGTTCTCTATATCCAGACGAATCTGCGCGACGAGTTTCTCATGAGAATCGAACCAAAGTTCGTCTCGCAGACGCGCAACGAATTCGAGCGATAAGGACCTGCCATACAAGTCGCGGTCCGGAAAGTCCTGGAGGTGGGCTTCGATGGCGAAGCCTGCGCCCTCGATTGCCGGCCTCGTTCCTATCGAGACAGCCGCCTGAAAACGGCCGTGGGGCGCTGTGGCGAAGCATGCGTAAATTCCGTCCTTCGGTATCACTTGATCGATGATCGGGACGATATTTGCGGTGGGAATGCCAAGTTTTCTGCCGAGCTGTTGGCCTTTTGCAACGATCCCAGCCAGTTCGTAGGGTCCCCCGAGCAGCCCCGCGGCTTCCGCCACTCGCCCTTCGGCGATGTCCTTTCTGATTTCCGTCGAGCTGACACGGCGCCCGCGTTGCTCGACCGGAGGGAGGATCTCGGTCGGAATTCTGTCGCTCAGCCACGCTGCCGTGCCGGCCCTGTCCTTCCCGAGAGCGAAATCGTGGCCCACAACGACCTTCTTGGCACAAATGCGCGACCGAAGCTCGTTATCCAGAAAGTCCTGCGCAGAAATTTGCGAGAATAATTTATCAAACGTCACGATCAGCGTCAGATCGATCCCCAGGGCGGCGATCTTGGCGAGCTTCGCGTTCTGGCCGAGAATGGTCTTCGGGCAACGTTCGGGCCGCAGTACAGCGAGCGGATTTCGGTCGAAGGTAACGGCGATTGCGGGCCGGCTGTTCGCTCTCGCGTCTTCGCAAGCCGCGCGGATCACCGATTGGTGGCCGAGATGGACGCCGTCGAATACACCTATGCAAACCGTGGACTCGGCCAAGCCCGGAGAGAGCGTTTCTAATCCGAAAACGGTCTGCATACTCGTCGGAAGTCTACCTTTGCGCTTGCTTGGCTTTTGCGGGCTTCCTCGCAACGGCCCTTCCATTAGTGGCGATGCGAGGTTTAAGCATCGACTTTAGGTATTTGCCGGTATGGCTTGCCGAGGTTTGTGCGATCGCCTCCGGGGGCCCGACAGCTATTATTTGTCCACCGGCAGCCCCGCCGTCCGGGCCCAGGTCGATCACCCAATCGGCCGTTTTTATCACGTCGAGGTTGTGCTCGATAACGAGCACCGAATTTCCTTGTTCGACCAAGCGGTTCAGCACGCCGAGAAGCTTTTTCACGTCTTCGAAATGAAGGCCGGTGGTCGGTTCGTCGAGGATATACATCGTGTTGCCGGTAGCCCGCTTGCTCAATTCCGCGGCGAGCTTGATCCTTTGCGCCTCACCTCCGGACAACGTCGTTGCTGGCTGCCCCATTCTCACGTACCCGAGGCCGACATCCGCGAGCGTTTGCAGTTTTCGATAAATCTTCGGAATCGGCTTAAAGAAATCGAGCGCTTCGGCCAACGTCATTTCCAAAACATCGGAAATGTTCTTTCCCTTGTATTTAACTTCCAGCGTTTCGCGGTTATATCTTTTGCCTTTGCAAACTTCGCATGGCACATAAACATCGGGCAGGAACACCATTTCGATCTTGATGATTCCGTCACCACGGCAGGCCTCGCAGCGTCCTCCTTTAACGTTAAAGGAAAATCGCCCGTTCTTGTATCCTCGCATTTTCGCATCGGGCGTAAGCGCGAATATTTCGCGTATGAGGTCGAACGTGCCGGTGTATGTCGCGGGGTTGCTTCGCGGGGTTCGGCCGATCGGCGACTGATCGATATCGACCACTTTGTCTAGGCTTTCCAACCCGCTGATCGATTTATGCTGCGCCCAGGCATGCCTTGTTCCGTAGACTTCATACATCAGCCTCGGGAAAAGCGTGTCCTGAATTAGCGTCGACTTGCCAGATCCGGAAACGCCGGTTACGCAAACGAACATACCGAGCGGAATATCGACGTCGATAGACCGCAGGTTGTTTCCGGAGGCGCCCCTCAGCTTGATGGAAGCGGCGTGTGGAACCCTTCGCTGCTTGGGTACAGGGATTGTTTCCTTCCCCGTCAAATAACGAGCCGTAAGTCCATCCGATTTAAGGAATTCTTCCAAAGACCCCTCAGCTACGATTTCGCCACCGAGTTCGCCGGCGCCGGGCCCCAGGTCGATCACGTAATCTGCGGCGCGAATTGTCTCCTCGTCGTGTTCCACGATGATGACCGTGTTTCCGATGTCGCGTAGCCGAACGAGCGTTTCGATGAGTTTTCCGTTGTCTTTCTGGTGCAAACCGATACTCGGCTCGTCGAGAATATATAAAACCCCCATCAGGCCCGATCCGATTTGCGTAGCCAGCCTAATTCTCTGCGCTTCTCCACCCGCAAGGGTGTTGGCGTTTCGGCTCAGCGTCAGGTACCCCAGGCCGACGTTTTCGAGGAAGCCGAGGCGCTCGGAAATTTCCTTGACCGCTCTCTCGGCGATCGTCTTTTGCCTCGCCGTCAATTTAGGCGCGAGTGCCAAGAAAAAGGCGTAGGCGTCCTCGATCGAAAGGGAACTCACTTTCGCGATGTTTTGATCGCCGAGAGTTACGGCCAGCGATTCCGGTCTTAGCTTTTGGCCCCTACAAACCGGACAGGGCCGGGTCGACATATACTGCTCGAGGTCTTGCTTAACCCATTCGCTCTCGGTTGTTTCGTATCGCTTTCTCAAGATCGCGATAACGCCTTCGAAACTCGTATTAAATGAGCGAGACCGCCCCGAGCCATACCGAACGTTGACGGTTATCGACTCGTCCGTACCCTCGAATACTAGGTCCTGAATATTCTTGGGCAAACTCTTAAACGATGCGTCGGCATCGAAGCCGAACTTATTACCGACGCCTTCCAATAAATCAGGCCACCATTCCTTCAGTTCGCCGTTCTTGTGCACAAATGGGGCGATCGCGCCGGCCTTGAGCGGCTTTTTCGGATCGGGAACTACCATCTCGCGATCGAATTCCGTCTTAGTGCCGAGCCCCGCACACTCGGGGCAGGCGCCGTAGGGGGAATTGAAGGAAAACATTCGCGGTTCGATTTCTCCTAGAGAAACCCCGCAATCCGGGCACGCGAATTGTTCGCTAAATAGGCGTTCTTCACCTTCCAGGGAATGAATCGACACCAGACCTTTGCCCATTTTGAGAGCCGTTTCGATGGAATCTGCAAGTCGTTGCTCGATGCCTTCCTTAATAACAACCCGGTCGACAACCGCTTCGATCGTGTGCTGCTTGTACCGGTCCATCGGAATATCGTCCGTAACCTCGTACATCTCGCCGTCGACGCGCACACGCACAAACCCGGCCTTTTGAATATCCTGGATAACCGATTTGTATTCGCCCTTTCTTCCACGCACGACCGGCGCGAGAACCTGCAGTCGCGCTCCGTCTCCGAAGGAGAGAGCCGAGTCGACGATCTGTTCGACCGTTTGCCTTTGGATCGCCTTTTCGCAATTCGGGCAATGGGGAACACCCGCTCGCGCGTAGAGAATCCGCATATAGTCGTAAATCTCGGTGACCGTGCCGACGGTCGATCGTGGGTTCCTGCTCGCCGACTTTTGGTCGATGCTGACCGCAGGCGAAAGGCCGTCGATGTGATCCACGTCGGGCTTGTCCATTTGGCCCAGGAACTGTCGGGCATAGGCGCTCAACGATTCCACGTAGCGCCGCTGACCCTCCGCATAGATCGTGTCGAACGCGAGCGAAGACTTGCCCGAGCCGCTCAGCCCGGTGATAACGACGAGCTTGTCGCGCGGTATCTCGACGCTGATGTTCTTAAGGTTATGTTCCCGAGCTCCGAGTATAACGATTTTGTCTTGGGACACCATTTAGAGTTTACCTTGCAAAAAGGTAGACATTTGATGCGCGCAAAACGTCGCTACGCTCTTGCCATCGGCAGAGGAATGCGCGCGGGCCTTTCCGGCTCGGGCTCGCGAACCACCTCGTGATAGAGTGAATCGCGCTCGATGGGCTCGCGGCCGGCCTCCCGGATCATGTGGATCATCCCGACAGGATCGAGTGATTGGCTCTTGTTTCCCCAAGCCCCATCCTCATAAGTGATCTCGTATTCCAAGACCGTGCCGTCCGTGTCGTCTGCACCGTACCACAATGCCACCTGTGTCACCGCGGGCGTGTTCATGACCCAGAAGCTCTTGATATGGTCAAAATTGTCCAACATTAGGCGGGAAACCGCAATGTTTCTAAGATCCGCATCACCTGATGGGTGAGGGATATCGGCGAGCTCCGTGTTCTCGGGATGGAAGCTCAGGGGGGTGAAACACAGGAAATGGCCGGTCTCGTCTTGCAGTTCGCGCAGCTGGATGAGATGGTCTGCTCGCTCCTCGTCGGTTTCGATGTGCCCGTACAGCATCGTGGCGTATTGCTTCAGGCCGAGCTTTGCCGCAACCCTTGCC
>JACDEQ010000214.1 GCA_013816225.1 Armatimonadota bacterium
TCTTTTGGGGCGTCGGACTCCCAAGGGGTTTGTAAACCTTTTGTTCGAATGTAGAGAGGAGTTGCTCGGCAGCGTCTCTCGCGCCGAGAAGGGGCGGCAAGTTGTGGGTGTCGGGGAAGAGGTAGCCCTCCAACCCTTTCCTGGCGATCACGAAATTCGGTAGGTGGGAGAGTTGCTTGGGGTCGCGGCAAAGTTCCAAGAAAGCTTTCTTGTCGGCGACGCGTTTATTTGCGAGGATTCTCGCCGTCTCGATAGCTGATAGGCCCTCGCGAATGAGAACATCCTGGCGAACGGGCGCGGCGCGCAACAGGGCCCCGAGGAGTTCTTGGCCGGTCATCGATGGGCTGAGTTCGTAGGTTCCCGCGCGTATTGTGCCCGGCTGCTCCGAGAGTCGATTCATTAGACGAACGGCGGCAGAACTATTGAGCAAGCCCTGAGCTTCGGCGCGCTCGAGCACCTGGCGGACGCCTTCTCCATCCTTCACGCGGAAGTACTGGGTGGGGGTTCTCGCCTCAACAACGGGCTTTAATGCGGCGAAAAGCAGGCCGCCGACGATTGCGGCGGCGACCAGGGCGAGCACGAAAAGCGCGAGGATGATTCGCTTCAGAACTCTAATGGGCTAAGTACTCCGTGACCATGATTCGCGCCGCCTCGCTATCCAGGAGCCGCTTGCGCTTGCCGGGTTCCACATGGGCCAAATTGCTTCGAGCCGAGGCGGTGGTGTACCGCTCGTCCCAGAACTCGACGCGAACGCAGAGGCCTTGCAAGTGCTCGGCAAACTCTCGCGTGAGGCGCACCTGCTCGCCTTCGTCGCCGGATTCGAGATAAGGGAGGCCGACGAGCACGACATCGCAGCCTTCGGAACGGGAGAAATCCGCCACCAGACGTGCATCCAATTCGGGCGTTCCGGAACCAAGGATGACGTTTCGAGCAAACCCCATGCTTACCTCGGATTCGCCGATGGCGACGCCGATCCGCTTGATGCCGTAATCCACTCCGAGAACCCGCATGTAGCTAGTCGAAGTCGAGCGCGCCTTGGCCCGCGCTCACGGTGGCGAAAGCGCCCACCTTCGGCCGCTCGAAGACGTCTTTTTGGACCTGGAGCGGGACTTCGATCGGGTAGTCCCCGTTGAAGCATGCCAGGCAAAAGCTGTCCTTGGGCTTGCCGACCGCCTTTACGACGCCGTCCGCCGATAAATAGCCGAGAGACGTGGCGCCGATGTGTTCGCGAATCTCGTCGATCGACCACTTTGCTGCGGCGAGTTGGCCCTTGCTCGCCATGTCGATTCCGTAGAAGCAGGGGTGCTTGATCGGCGGGGCAGTAATACGAATGTGGACCTCCTTGGCGCCGTATTCGAAGAGAAGCTTGACAATTTGCTTAGTGGTCGTAGCGCGTACGATCGAATCGTCGACGACGATCAGGCGCTTGCCCTTGATCTGCTCTTCGAGGGGTGTCAGCTTCATTCGAACGCCCATCTCGCGCATCTTTTGGTCAGGCTGGATGAACGTTCGATGGATATAGCGGCTCTTGATCAGACCTTCAACGAACGGGATTCCGCTGACTCGGCTATACCCGAGAGCGCCTGGATAGCCGGTGTCCGGGACGGGCATGACGACGTCGGCTTCCACGGGGTGCTCGCGCGCCAATTCTTCGCCCATTCGTTCACGCGCGCTGTAGAGCCTGGTGTTGTACATCACGCTGTCGGGCCGGGCGAAATAGATGAACTCGAACATGCACATGGCCGGCCGGCCCGGCTCGACGCCTTGCACGATGCGGGGTCCCGCTTCGTCGACGACTGCGATCTCTCCGGGCTTCAGTTCGCCGAAGAACTTGGCCTGGACCGGGTTGAACGCACACGTTTCGCTGGCGACAATGTAGCCGCCTTCGATCTGGCCGATGACCAAGGGGCGCACGCCGTTCGGGTCGCGGAAGGCGGCGATGTGCTTGGGCGTCAGAACCGCAACGCTGTAGGCGCCCCTTAGCTGCTTCATGACATTCGAAACGGACGTCGCAAGGTCGCCCGTGTGCTCGCGGGCGAGGAGCTTTGCGATGACTTCGCTGTCGTTTGTCGTGACGAACGAGTCCCCTTCGGCTTCCAGTCGTGCGCGCAGTTCGTGGGCGTTGATCAGGTTGCCGTTGTGGGCGACCGCGATGTCGCCGACGACCGTGGTGCAGCTGACCGGCTGGGCGTTTCGCCTGACGCTCGATCCGGTTGTGGAGTAGCGTGTGTGGCCGATGGCCATATGGCCCGGGAGCGCCGCCAGGATTTCCTCGGTGAAAACTTGGCTCACGAGACCCATGTCTTTGTGCATGCGCACTTTGCGGCCGTCGGATACCGCGATGCCGCATGACTCTTGGCCACGGTGCTGCAAGGAGAAGAGCCCGAAAAAGGTTAGCCTCGCCGCTTCCGAGCCTGGAGAAAAGGCGGCGAAGACGCCGCACTCTTCTTTCAAGTGATCCGATTCGTCAAAGAGGTCGACCACGGCCTTAAGTATACCGGCGGGCTGGAGCGCAGACACACGACTGAGGACTGCCGAAGGGAGGCGGGGCTCGACCGCCACCTAGACGCGAAAACGGGAGAGGAGGCTGACGCCATTTGGCGTCCAAGCCTGTCTTAACATTGTGCGAACCCTGGTCCTTCAACTTATGAAGCGGCGTCGGGATGCCGTCAGCATCATAAGCGCGATTTCAGCCACAATGGTGAGTAAGTGATCGAATTCCAGAACGTAAGCCTGGAGTACGACAGGAGAGTGTGCGCTCTGCGGGACGTGAGTCTGTCGATCAGCCAAGGGGAATGTGCCTTTTTGGTCGGCGCTTCCGGCTCAGGCAAATCAACTCTTCTAAAACTCATTATCCGCGAGCTCAAGGCGACTTCAGGACGAGTCTTGTTAAGGGGTCGGGATCTCGCACAGCTCCCAGGCAACACGGTTCCCAAGCTGCGCCGCCAGATCGGGTTTGTTCCTCAAGACATCTTGCTTCTCCCTAACAAGAAGATCTGGGAGAATCTCGCCTATGCCATGCGCGCGGCGGGGCACACCCAGCGAGAAGTGCGCAAGCGAGTGCCGGAGTTCTTGGACCGATTTGGGGTCCTTTACCGAGCAAACGCATTCCCGAGCGAGCTCTCCGGTGGCGAGCAGCAGCGTGTGGCGATCGCGAGGGCTCTCATCAACAACCCACTCGTTCTCCTCGCAGACGAGCCCACCGGCCACCTCGATCCCGAGATGAGCGCCGATATCTTGGGCGTACTCCTCGACATCAACAACAAGGGCACCACGGTCCTGATGGCCACGCACGACATCATGGCGATTTCGAAGCTCCACCAGCGAGTGGTTACGTTGAGCAAGGGCATGGTTCGCGGCGACATGTTCGGAATGGGCAATTTGAGCTTGGAGAGCGCAAGTGTTTGACCGGCTGGAGTTCGTGTTTAGCGAGGCGGTAACCGCGCTGAAGCGAAACGGCCTGATGACGCTATCGGCGATCAATACTGCCGCGATCGCGCTCTTCATTCTGGGTGGACTTGGATACGCCTACCTTAACCTGTCCGCGAAGCTCGAATCGCTTCCTCCCCAATTCGAGATCAAGATTTCTGTCAAGCCCAAGGCGGACAAGGAGCAGGTAGCAGCGATGACGAAGAGCCTGCGCAAAGTGATCGGTGTGGCGCAGGTCTCGCTGCTGCCGAAAGACGTCGAGTGGCAAGCGTGGCGCAGGTCCCAGGGCATCTTGGGTGACACGCGCGACATCAAGAACCCGCTTCCTGACCAACTCGTGATCACGCTGACCGACCTGAAGAAGGCCGAGCACGTTCGCGACGCCATTCGGAAGCAGCCGTTCTACGACGGGCGAGACGGCATTCGAGACGCCATCGAGCTGAGGCAGCGGGTGACCTCGATGATCGAGTTTGTGAGATGGGCTGGCATCATTTTTGGCCTCATCGCGTTCTTTACTGCCGGGAGTTTGATCCTCAACGCCGTGCACCTGACCGTGCTCGCACGCAGGCAGGAGATCAAGATCATGCGGCTCGTCGGCGCGAGCCACGGAACGATTCGCTGGCCGTTTCTTTTCGAGGGAGCCTTCCAGGGCATCTTGGGTGGCGTACTTGCCGGATTGCTGCTCTGGGGATTGGCAGCGTACCTAACTGCGCGCTCTATCAAGCTTTTGGGGCCACTGCTTTCTACGGACATGCAGTTTCCCGCCGTGCCGATGATAGGTATCTTGGCGGGAGTGGGCGCAATC
>JACDEQ010000215.1 GCA_013816225.1 Armatimonadota bacterium
AAAGGATGGTCAGCGTCAGCTCTGACGGCATATGGCGGGTTCTGATGCACACTGGGTCGCGAACGATCTTCTCGAAAATAGCGATTATCATGGGCGGCCGTTGGCGGCCCTGCGCTCGAAGGGTGAACCTGCAGGCTGTCACTGCCCCGCCGATAGCGTTTCGGCTATTGATCTATATAAAGAGATGAACTTTGCGCATCGAAGGCCGAGAATCACACAAAACCATTGTCGGGGACAATATAAACGATGCCGGATTTATTCAGTCCCTTCACGCTCAAGGGCCTCACATTGCGGAACCGTATCGCGATGTCGCCGATGACGATGTACCGGTCTATCGACGGGCGGATGAACGACTTCCATATCATGTTGATGGGATCCCGCGCTGCGGGCGGGTTTGGCCTAGTGTTTCCGGAGCAGCTTGCGATCACGCCTGATGGTCGCACCGGCACTGCCTGTGCCGGCATCTATGACGACTCTCACATCGAGGGCCTCACCCGGGTGACGGCGATCATCAAGGACATGGGTTCTGTACCTGCCATCCAGCTCGGCCATACCGGCCGCAAGGGTAGCGAGCTGAAACCTTGGGAGGGCAAAATTCAGTTGCCGCTTGACCATCCTGACGGCTGGCAAGTTCGCGGCCCGTCGGCAGTCCCCTATGGCGGTCGCTACACCTATCCCGTTCATGCGCTGTCAGTCGACGAGATCAAGGATATCCACCGCAGCTACGCCCGCGCGGCGCAACGGGCGCTGGACGCCGGGTTCGAGTGGCTAGAGATGCATTTTGCGCACGGTTATCTCGGCGCGAGTTTCTTCTCGCCGCTGGCGAACCAGCGCACGGACGAGTACGGCGGCAGCCTGGAGAATCGGGTTCGCTTCCATCGCGAGGCGCTGGATGCGGTCCGGGCGGTGTGGCCGGAGCGCCTACCGCTAACGATGCGCCTCGGCTCCGACGACTTCAACGAGAACGGCGTTCAGTTCGATGACGCTGTATGGGCGGTGGGGGTGATGAAGGAGCACGGGCTCGATTTCGCCGATCTCAGCCTTGGCATGAACACCGACGACGTTCAGGATCTCCCGTTCGGTGACGTGGCGTTTATGGTCGAGCGTGGTAACCGTGTCCGGCGGGAGGTGGGCATTCCCGTGGGCGTGAGTTGGAATCTCGGGCTGCCCTCGGTGGCCGACCAGGTCATTCGCGAGGAACTGATTGACTTGGTATTCCTGGGGCGGCCAGCTCTGTCGAACCCGCACTGGCCGGTCTGGGCCGCGCGCGAACTCGCTCATAAGGATCCGTTTTCGTTGCTTCCGGAGGACTGGTCATGGTGGCTGCGCAAGCGACCCGGCCCCGAAGGGTCGCTCGGTTGGCCTACCGCGATAACCAGCGGTAATCCGCGAAAATAAACAGTCTTCTCGACGACACTCGGACACGCGGCCGTGCGCCGACGGAGTTGCGGAACCGTCAAGCTAACGCTTTCATTCCCGGCTCGTTTTGGTGCCGCTTTCCCCGCTAGTCATCGGAATGGAGGTGGTGCAAATTATTGGCCCACGGCTAATTTAACTAAGGCTAGGCGAGGCGAGGAATCGGAGGTTCCAATGAACGAACAGGACTTTGAAGCGCAGCTTAGAGCGGACGGTTACACTGAAATCGAGCTACAGACTTTGGAGGCACGACCCGGCAAAGGCCGCCACAGGCATCTTTTCGCTATCCGTGGATTAGTCCTTTCCGGCAGATTTAACGTTATGTTGGATAGTGAGCCAGTCGCGCACGGTCCGGGGCAGATATTCTCGGTCGCGGAGGGACAGTTGCACGACGAGTCCATAGGACCGGAAGGCGCGCGCATCCTTGTCGGTCGCAAGTTTTCAAAATCACCGGGCGTAAAAGAGGGTGCCAACTGAGGCGAGCCTAACTGATTTTACTCGAGTAGAACTCGGCACTAATAGCAAGACCAAGAATGTAGGCGAGCACGCTGAGCGCCATCTCGCTTGCGACCTTCGGCAGCGTCTTGATCAGGAAGTGCGTTGTTTTGGTTGTCCGATTGATTTCATAAGGCTGGAGATTGCATCGGGCGGCGGCAAAAGTGGCGCGCGGACTCCTGCCCGCGCAGCACGATCTGCAAGATCGCTTAGGTGTACTCGCGTTCGGTAGGTCGCCCGTCTTCCATGTCGAACAGCATTGACGGACCATATGTCGAATTCGGCTGGCAGAATAACGCGCCGATGGGCACGACGATGCCTCGCGCCTTTGGGGTTTTCTGATTTATTACCAGAGTGAACTTTGCTCGATGGGTAGATCGGTGAGGTCAATCGCGTCGATGTTGCCATGCACGGCCATGTCCGCTTCCCCTGGATTCGCTTCTTCCGATAGATGCAGCCAAACGCAATGTTCTTTGGCCATCGAAATCGAAAAAACCTTCTGCGGCCAAATCGAGCTTGCGAGTTTGCTCACGGCCTGCCTCTTCTTGGAAGTCGCAACCAGCCTCCCAATTCCCCTTTACCCTCGATTACTGAATATTGGTGTCGTGCTCGGCATATCTTGGGCCTGTTGACGGGGGTGGCAAAGGCTGACACCCTGATATCATGCCGTCGCTTTTCAGTCAGAATGTTTCCCTGACGCCCGAGCTTCAGCGCTTCATAGCCGAGAAGGTCAGCTCTGGACGATATCGTAGCGCTAGCGAGGTAGTCCGGGAGGCCCTTCGCTTCCTCGAGCGCAGCGATACGGGTCACCGCGACCACGGTCTTTTGCGGCTCGATCGGAATGACGCTGAGGCGGCGTTGCGAGAAAGCGAGGAGCGGCTGCGCTCCCTCGCCGCGAACATGCCTTCAGCCATGGTCTATCAGATCATCCTCTCGAGTGAGGACGGTGAGCGCCGCTTCAGTTTCGTCGCCGAAAGCTGCGAACGTCTCAACGGTGTCAAAGCGGATCAGGTGATTCAGAATCCCTTGCTCCTCTACGAAATGATACTGCCGGAACATCGTGAGGCCTTCGGGACGGCGGAAGAGGAAGCCCTTAGGACTGGCCGGCCTTTTGACATCGAAGTGCCCATGCGCCGTGCTGACGGCTCCGTCCGTTGGTATCGGATATCTTCCGCACCCCGGCCCGGGCCTAAGGGCGATGTCATCTGGGACGGAATCCAGGTTGACATCACAGATCGGGTCGAGGCGGATGCCGCCCGTTCTCAGGCCATCGCTCGAACCGAGCAACTCGCGGCCGAGATGGCGGCGGTGTTAAGCCAGCTAGCCGAAGGCGTGATCGTCACCGACCGCGAAGGCAAGCTCATCTTCGTCAACGGCGCGGCCTCGCGCATTCACGGGCAAGCCAAACTGGACATTGCCCCCGATCGCTACAGCGAGACCTATCATCTATTTACTGAGGAGGGTCATCCTTATCCGCCGCACGATTTGCCTCTCGCCCGCGCGGTGCTGCACGGTGAGACCGTGACAGAAGCCCGCTGGCGTATTCGTCGACCCGATGGCTCCGAAGTCCTGGCGATCGGGACCGCAGGTCCGGTTTTCCGGCCTGACGGAAGCCGGTTCGGGGCTGTTCTCACGCTTCGGGATGATACCGCTCGGCATACCAGCGAGCTGAAGCTGCGGCGGAGCGAGGCCCTGAAGGGAGCAATCCTCGATGCCGCACTCGATTGCATCATTACGATCACCGACGACAGCAGCATCCTCGAGTGGAACGCTGCGGCTGAACGAACTTTCGGTCTTGCGCGCGATGCCGTGCTCGGGCGGGATCTAGCTCAGTTGATCATCCCACCAGAATTTCGCCAGCAACATTATCAAGGAATGGCCAAGTATCTTGCGACTGGAGAAGGGCCGGTGCTCCGTCAACGCATTGAGCTGGATGCACTTCGCGGAGATGGATCGCGCTTCCCCGTCGAACTTGCGATCAGCCCCATTGGTATCGAAGGACAGCCCCATTTCACGGCCTATCTTCGCGACATTAGCGAACGTAAGCGAACGGAAGCAGCACTTCGCGATAGTGAACAGAGACTGCGCGCTACTTACGAGCACGCTTTCGTCGGCATCGCAGAGGTCGATTTAACCGGCCGATTCCTACGCGTAAACGGGGAATTCACTTCAATTACGGGTTTCAGTCGAGAAGAACTGCTAAGTCGTACTTTTGCCGAGGTCACGCACCTCGACGAGCGAGAAATCGATCTGGAGCGCTTTCGTCGTCAAATGGCAGGCGAGATAAAGGATTACATTGTCGAGAAGCGTTACATACACAAG
>JACDEQ010000216.1 GCA_013816225.1 Armatimonadota bacterium
GTTTTCACCGCCTGATGTTCCTCAAGCGCCTCGGTGACCATATCGTCACCTTGCTTTCCCGCCTTCTCTTTGAACGCGGGATAGAAAATTTCTTCCTCGATGGCGGCATGGACCTCCAATTCCTTCATTATCTTGTGTCCAATCGAAATCTTGTCGTCGCCGCCTGCCGTTTCATAGGCCTCGAAGAGGTCCTGGACTCGTCGGTGGTCGCTCTTCAGCAACTCGATGGCTTCATCAGACGTGACAATCTCTCGGGGCTGTTCCTGGACCCTGTCTTGCTGCTTCTGGCTGGGCACGTGAGAACTGACGGCCGGCGCCTTCTGGTCTTGTTTTTCCACCTCTTGGTTTTGGGACCGCTTGACGCGAGAACGTTGTCCGCCCTTTCGACCGATGGCCGCCATATGGGCTCTATCTTTGCTGACCGTCTGCCCGCCCTTTCGACCCGCTCGTTGTTTCTTTGCGTCCGGCATGATACCTCCCTCATCGGTTTGAGGACCGCCCAGTTCTTATGCAGTAATGCTGTGCAAGGGTTGGGCCTCGGAGGTGTTGACCATATCTCTATGGATTCTCTTATTCATTTTACTTTGTTAGGCAGTGTTGAAGATTTCAGCACTTGCGCAGCTTGTCCACCCTAGGAACAGCCCGTCCGTTTTTTATGTTCACTCGGATAGATAAAGGTTCAGCACGGTTTACGACCAGACGGCATCTTTCCTGAACGAAGTGTCCGAACTCGTCGCTGTGCCAGCGCCTGGGATGGTGCGAGTGTTCGCAAACCTTTTATGCAGCAGACTCGGCTGCGCTAAAACCGCCATACCATCCTTGATCTGTACGCAGTCCTTCGGAGCAGGCATTCGTCGAAGGTGACTCTTCACGCGTAGTGCCGTCCTGCAAGCCGAGACTCGCAACTTAGTCTGAATAATTTGATAGTGGCTCATCGCTGCCTCCTGAGCTTGATACATGATAAACCTCCTTTGATCCTTCATCCCATCGGTCCACCATCCAATTACTTGTCAATGTTAGAGGCAGAAGTCGGACGTCCCCATACGTGCGCTTTTGTGTCGAGCGATTCGGACGGAGTGTCCTGACACGGACAAGGTGTCGGAGACCGAGATTGAAAACAGACTCTCTTGAAAAGGGCATAGACTCTACGGTTATGAGGCGTTTCAGCAATAAAGACGCGACTTCGTCTTCGTAAAACCGTTCGCATCAATCAAGGCCGATAGATGTGTGAAGGCTTCCTCACGCGAGGGCCCAGTGATTGCAATTGTAAATGACACTGGGCAAGCTCGCATAACCAACAAACTTGAGGAGGTGGGTGATGGCGACACAGATGGTAGAAACTTCGACTGAGCATGCAGAGTCGGCGACGCACACGAATGTCCTCGTGGTCGGTGCGGGAAGGGACCCGGGACAGTGCACTCGGTGTGGTGGTTTGATGGTGGCAGATCGATATATCGATCTATTGGACGATACGGGGAAACTTGAATTTACAGCAGATCGATGCATTCAATGTGGTGAAGTTGTAGACCAGACCATTCTACGAAACCGGATGGCGAATCGGGCCCGCACTGCGCCAGTAACTCTCGCGCAAGTTGCCTGACTCCAGCATATATAGCATAGTAATACTGGCCTGAAGAGCATGCCGGATTCGCAGAGAGTTGGCGTCGGTCGCCAAGACGATGTCCGGGAAATTGTCTTTCTTTCTCCGTGTTGGAAGGATTAAATTGGGGTCGACCCATGAGCATTTAAAGAATCCTCGATCGACGACATCGCGAAAGTTTGTTTCGCAGTTTGAAGGTCATGGTTTCGTTGGAGAATATGACTTACGCATCATTCCAAGAAGTTGGTCCCGTCTTGGCCTGGTAGTTAACCGTAATTGTTTAAGTGTCAGACAAGCACCTACACTAACTATATCTTCCGGCTGATGTAGCTCCTATCCGACTAAGAGTAAATGAGTACCATGATCTCAAAGAGAAGGAGATAGTACATGGCCACAATTCTGGCAGAAGTGAATAGTGAAGTGCAGGACCGACGCGCAATGGCACAGGAGAAGCCATCGATTGATGAATGGGTGTTGGGTGCGTTACAGCAGCATGGCACGCAAACATTGGATCAAATCGGTAAGCTATTACCAGAAGTAAATTGGGCACAATTATTTCTTGCGATCGATCGCCTGAGTCGATCGGGAAAGATTTCCCTCTGGTCGCCCGGATTCGGTGATTATCTGATCACGGTTACCCAGGGACAGCGCCCAGCGGCGTAATCCAGGCAGTGAGGCTCTACACCGTTCGACCCTTGTAGCGGTGAAGCAGGTCTTGTGCTTTCTTCTGCTTTTTTTCTTTCCCCTGCTCTCTTACCCTAAATAGTCTGTTTTCTTCGTCAGACTCTATGATCATAGCCGGCCCGGTTCGTATGAGGGGCCTATCGTTCGACCAGGTCCGAAGGATTTGCGTCTGCTGGCGAATTGTTGCTTTGCCCTTCTTTCAGAAGAATTTGGGGAAAATCTACCGCACCCAACCGTTTTGGGTCGATATCCTCCCCCCGGATCAAGGGCGGCTATTGAAAACCGGCCTGATTCTTTAATCGCTTTACCGAAGTCACTCATCCCAGCCGTACAACAACACTCAGGGAACCGCAGGATTCCATTTCGAACGATCAGTCGGACAAGCACCTAAAACAATATCGTTGATGGAGTACAAATCTGACTGTGGGCGCCGGCTCAACGCGTGATGACCCCACCAATGCTTGCAAAACACATGGGTGCATCGCTGAGTTAGGAGTGAAGTGAGTACAAAACTGGGGGTCGCTAGGGTTCGACGAGGACATCGACAAAAGCGGGTAGACTCTCAGCTCCTTTTCTGTCGGACACGCGAAGCTTGAACCGGTAGAGTCGCTTCTCCGATACGGCGGGGGCGATGAACGAGGCCCTCGGCATATTCGGATCTAGGAGCGGGATTTTACTGCCGCGCACCTGGCTCCAGGCATAGAAGAGTGCTTCGCCTTCGGGGTCGCGGCTCTTCAACCCGTTCAATTCGACACGGGTTCCCGTTTTTACCGTCCGCTCCGATCCCGCATCTGCCAATGGCGGCTGGTTCGGCTCGTCGTTGACTTCGACGATGACGTCCAGGTCTGCCTCCTTCCCCCGATGTGTGACGGCAATGGTCGCCCGACCGTTGCCGACGATTTGCAGCAAGCCGTGCGGATGGATTTTGATCACCTGTTCGTTCGAAGACCGATAGGTTGTGCCGGCGGCAGGCGAGCGGATCGCTCGTACCACACCGTCGGAGAAGACACCGACGACCGGCAGGTCGAAGATTTTTCCCAGCGAATCCACGTGACCGTAATCTGAAGACTGCCCGAAGCGGCCAAGTCGGAGTGGTTTGTCGGTTTCGAACTCAATCGATGTGAGGGTGGCTTTTGGCTCAACCTGGACGATCAGTTCATCAAACACCGATCGGCCGCCGAGCCGTCCTCGTGAGATTTCGCCGACAGCCAGCAACCGCATGGGTCCAACGCTTTCCTGTGGAACGATCAATCGTCCCCCGTACGGCGGGTCATCGGTGCCGCTCGACACCAGCGAGGCGGTTGCGACAATCGATCCGGTCGAATTTGTGTCCGCCTGCTCCACGAGCGTGTCGTCCTGCTCCCCGTACCAATAATAGCGGACCTGCACCAGTCCGGTATCGCGTCCTACGTCGATGCTCACCCGGATCGCGTCGCCCGCCTGAACCGTCTGGCCCTCCGTAGGGCTGAGGATCTTAAACGCGAAAGCCTCGGGCAGGCCAAGGCAAAATGCAAAATGTAAAATGCAAAATGTAAGCGTGAAGAAAGTCCACCTTCCGCCATTTTGCATTTTGCATTTTGCACGTTGCATTGAGTTATCGCTCCAAGTGAAACGGTACGTCGGTGAGGATTACACGCTCTTTGAACAGAAGGGCGGCTTTTAGCATCAAGGCGCGCTGATTGTGCAGAATATTCTGCCACCAACGAGCCGGAAGAATTTCAGGAATGACCACAGTCACCCATCCTTCGGGATCCTTTTGCAGCAGCTCTTCGATGTAGTCCAGCAGCGAACGTAGTACCGAGCGATACGGAGACGGCAAGACGACGAGATGCACGCCGCATCCCCACTGTGCCCACTTAATTTCCGTCAGCGCCGTATCTTCCTTGTCGACATCCACCAAGACGCCTCGAATATCGCCGGAATGGCTGCGTGCATAGTCCAGCGC
>JACDEQ010000217.1 GCA_013816225.1 Armatimonadota bacterium
GCTTATCCCTGCGGTCACACTTTGCATGGAGCCTGTATTCCAACCCGTGATTGTCGTCATCTCGAAATCGTCGAAACCTGGAAGCCGCGCGTATATCCACACAGTATCTGGCCCCGGGCCGAATATTCGCGTGACTCTGAGAAAGCCGCCGCCAATCTCGTACTCCCAAAAGTCGCCATCGGACGTGAAGTTCCAGTGACCGCCCAACTTATCTCCGTCGAACTCGTCGACGAAGGCGTTCGCGTGGGCGCAAGCAGCCACGGCTAAAGGAACTGCAGTAAGCTTCATTCTCGTCTCCGTAGGTTCGCAGCCGGGCCGGTTACCGGATTTTTCCCGGCGGACCTCATTATCATATTCCGGCTCTCTCTTTACCCCCGACGACGTCAAAGAACAAATCGCAAAAAGGGTTTCTCCTGGCCTAACTGGGCGGTTCGACCTCCAGGTGCGGGCACGTGCCGTTGTAAAGGCGGGATAATGCGAGCATATGTCGCGCCCAATGATCTTGCGTAAAGCCCACCTATTCGTTCTCGGTGCGTTGCTCGTCAGTTACGCGTCGGCGCAGAAATCGAATTACCCTCTCTTCGAGACCGACAAGATTTCGCCGGCAGAGCACAAGGGGCGGCGCGAGAAGGTCAAGGCGGCGATGGGCCCAGGGACGTTCGCCGTGTTCTTCACCAACCCCGAGCGCAACCGGAACAACGACGTGGACTTCCAGTTCCGCGGCGACTCCAACTTCCTCTACCTGACCGGGTTCGAGGAGCCCGACGCAGCCTTGGTGCTGATCCCGGACGGCGTGGAGGTCAAGGGCCGGCGTGTGACCGAGGTTCTTTGCGTCAATGTAGCCAATTCGATGTCCGAAACTTGGCTGGGCTACCGCATGGGGCCGGAGAACGCCGAGGCCCTCATTGGTGTGGAGGCCGCGCTGCCGAACACGGAGTTCACCGCCGTTTTGCCTTCGATCGTCGCGGCCGCAACCGGCAAGAAGGTCGGCGTCGCCAACATCGAAGAGGGCATCCGGGGGACGATGGGCCAGATGCACGACGCGTACCGGACCTGGCGCAAGGACTCGAGATTCGACGACCTGCAGCGTGTGGGTCGGATCGTGACGAAGCTCCGCGAGATCAAATCGCCCGCCGAGATCGTGCTCCTGAAGAAGGCTGCAGAGATATCCGCCCGGGCTCACGTAGAGGCTCTGCGAAGCATCGAACCGGAAATGCGCGAGTGGGAGATCAGCGCGCTCGTTTCGTATATCTTCGCTCGCGAAGGCTGTGAGTACACCGGCTACCCGCCGATATGTGGTTCCGGGCCAAACTCGACCATTCTCCATTACAACACGAACAGGCGCTTGATGAAGTCCGGCGACATCATGTGCATGGATACGGCAGGCGAATACCACGGCTACTCCGCCGACGTGACACGCAGCTTCCCGATAAACGGCAAGTTCACGAAGGAACAGCGAGCGATCTACGAACTCGTGCTCAAATCGCAAGAGGCTGGCATAAAGGCATGCCGCGCCGGAGTGACCACGGGCGAAGTCGGCAGGAAATGTAGCGAAGTGCTAGCTTCGGGCCTTATGGAACTGGGGATTATCAAGAACTTGAACGAGCTTGGCCGCTACTACATGCATGGCTTCGGCCACGGCATCGGCCTCGATGTGCACGATCCGCTCCCAGGCACGCTCGCGCCGGGCGCCGTCCTCACCGTCGAGCCGGGAATCTATATTAAGGCCGGCAGCCCTTGCGATCAGAAGTGGTGGAACATCGGCGTTCGGATCGAGGACGACATCGTCGTTACCGCCGCTGACCCCATGAACCTGTCTATCGGCTGCCCGAGAAGCGTGGTGGAGGTCGAAAAGCTGATGGCCGAAAAGGGCATCGGCAACATGAAGGAAAGACCGATCAAGTAGGGCGAAAGGCCCACCGAAATCGACACATAACCCTTCCTCGCCTGCAATTATAATTGCGAGGCAACTCACAGGAGGGTTTGATGGACAAGTATTCCGACGAAGTAAGGATCTCCCCGCAAACGCCCGAAGACGCCCGGCTCAGGGGGAGCCACGGCATCATGCTGCGCCCCGCGACGACGAGGATCCCGAGCCGCACCCGGACTCGGAGCCACCTCCACCTCCTCCGCCTCCCATTAGCGCGCCGGACGTCGGTATTCAGGTTCTGCCGTGCTTCGAGGACACTCCTGGCGTACCTCCTGGGCTGGACCTGAAGGCGGAAGTGATCTCGGCCGTTCGCGAGTCTTTCGGGCTAGGGGCGGACGTCAGGTACAGCTGCGAAGGTGGCGGCGGCCGAATCGGCATCTGGATGCGGCGGTCTAGCGGCTCGGACGCCGACGCTGCTCGAGCTCACGGTGAAGCTGCGCCGCGTCAAGTTCGATCCGTCCCTGCCGCCGATATGTAAGGTCAAACCGTGGCTCGACCAGTGTAACCCCTAGCTTGCCGCCGGGGTACGATTTGGAAACGCTCCGCCATGTCGAGCGTAATGTCTTAGAGTGATGTTTTGGGTACCGCTAACAATACTGGCCGCCGCTTCTGGAGCCGACCAAGGCGGTCATTCGGTTGTCTACAAACGCCAGCCTTCCATAGTCGAGTACAAGTTTATTGGCGAGGTGTTAAGCACCTACGTAGGGGCAATCGACGCCCCACCGACCAGACAGGTCCAGATTACAGGGACATACGTTCTCAAGACGGAGAATCGCGGTTCCAAGTGGGTCGTTGTCGGACTCACCGACAAGCTGAAATTTACGAAGGGCGATAAGGGCGCTAGTGCGGCACAGGCCAAGCTTGCGGTCAAGGGAGTTTGGACTCAGGTTGTCGCCGGCCCGTCCAGCTACACCCTCAAGGGCGCCGCGATCTTGCCCACGCAGCTCAACGCGCCTTTATGGCCTATAGCCTGGGTTCCCATAGCGCCGGCCGGTTCTATGAAGATCGGCGATGAATTCATTCAGGCCTTTGATTTTCCGGCGCAAGCGTTTCTGGAAGACGATCCGATTGGAAGATTCACATTGCCGCTATCGTTCACTTTTAATGGTTCTGAATATCCGGCGAGCAAGGGTCTGTACTCTTTTTCGTTGAGGGCTAACCACGACGTGGACCAGCCGGTGAAGCATCCCGAAGACCCGGCCTTGCGCCTAAAGGGCCACGTCCTGGTAGACGGCCGCCTGAAGGTGAGCCGTAGCGACGGCAGGCTGGAATCCGCAAACGTCATTATGAGCGCGGACCTGTGGCTGGAAGGGAAGAATTATCCATTCGGATTCTCAAAGGCTAAAGGCTCGGTGACGGCGACCCTCGAACGTATAAAATAGGCTTCGATGCCTGAACCGGCCAAACGAGCGGCTGAGCTTCGCGAAAAGCTGAACTATCATAGCCACCTCTATTTCGTCCTCGATCAACCGATGATTCCCGACGCTGACTGGGACGCGATGTTTGTGGAACTCCGTGCGATTGAGGAGGCTCATCCTGAGTTGATCACGCTGGACAGTCCTACCCAGAGAATAGGCGCCACCCCGAGCCGGAAATTCAAGCCTCACCGGCACGCAAAGCCGATGCTCAGCCTCGACAACGCGTTTGGCGAAGATGCTTTGAGGGCATTCAACGGTCGGGTATTGCGGCAACTGGGCCTAGCGCCGAATGACGAGATATCGCTGGTGGGTGAGCCGAAATTCGACGGGTTGTCGGTTTCGTTAACATACAAGGATGGCGTTCTCCAGGTCGCCGCGACGCGGGGCGATGGGACAACTGGGGAAGACATCACGCCGAACGCCCGAACGATTCGATCGATCCCGCTACGCTTCAGTTGCGCCGCGCTGGGAATTGTCGAGGTTCGGGGTGAGATCGTCTTGGACCGCGCCGAGTTCGAACGAATAAATAGTGAGCGCAAAGAAAGAGGGGAATCCGAGTTCGCGAATCCGCGAAATGCCGCAGCTGGATCGACTCGCCAACTCGATCCGAGAGTTACGGCCTCCCGACGTTTGTCTTTTTGGGCTTGGGGGATCGGCGAAGCTGTCGACCTGGGTGTGACTTCGCAAATGAAACTGTACGACTGGCTGCGTGATGCGGGCTTTCGCGTGAGCGGCGAAGTGCGCATGCTCGACGGGATCGAAGATGCGCTGGCCTTCGTTGACCAATGGACCCTCAAGCGGGCGACGCTACCTTTCGATATCGACGGACTTGTGCTGAAGATTGACGATTGGGAAGCGCAGACCCTTCTCGGGTCAACCT
>JACDEQ010000218.1 GCA_013816225.1 Armatimonadota bacterium
GTCGATAAGCTCGTTCAGCCGCCGTCTCTTCACGGCCATAGGAACCTGCAGCAGGATGGCTGCAGGCGTACCCGGCCGCGGTGAGTAAGCGAACATGAAGGCCGAGTCGAAGCGCATCCGCTCCATAACAGACATCGTGCCTTGGAACATCTCCTCTGTTTCTCCAGGAAATCCGACAATGACATCGGTGGTAATCGCGAGGCCCGGAACAGCCCGCAAGCTGTGATAAATCTGTTTGAAAGATTCGACGGTATAGACCCGGCGCATCATTTTCAACATCTCGTCGTCGCCGGCTTGGAGAGGAAGATGGCAGTGCTCCATGACCTGCGGGCAGTCCCGGTGCGCCGAAACAAGGTCGTCCTTGAAATCTCGCGGGTACGGCGACATATATCGAATTCGCTCGATACCGTTGATCGCGGCGATTTCCCAAAGAAGCCTCGCGAACGGGACTTTGCCTTGCAAAAGATTCTTGCCGTAGGAGTTCACGGTCTGCCCGAGCAAAGTGACCTCTCTCGTGCCCCGGCTTGCAAGAATGCGGATTTCCTCGAGGATACCCTCTGTCGGGCGGCTACGCTCGCGGCCGCGTGTTGTCGGCACGATGCAGAAAGTGCAGAACTTGTCGCAACCGTATTGTATGGGCACGAATGCCCTTAACTTCGAGGCCCTTTCGCTAACGAACCGCTTCGGAATATCGGTGACAACTGCGCCTTTCCGCTCCGGTAGCTCGAGTCGTTTCGCAAACCGTTTGCATTGGCGGGCCTCGGCAATTAGGCCTGAAATCTGCGATATTTGAGCAGTGCCGACGACGAAGTCGACATGCGGCGCCCTGCGACGAATTTCATCCGCCCTCAGTTGTGCCATACACCCGCAAACCCCGATGATCATGTCGGGATTCCTCTCCTTCGCAAGCGCCAACACACCCATCATGCTGAACGCTTTGTCCTCGGGCTTCTTGCGAACGCTGCAAGTATTGAGGAGCACGACCTCGGCGTTCTCCATGGAGTTCGCTTCGGGTAGGCCCAGTCCCTGGAGAATCGACTCCATTTGTTCGGAGTCCTCCACGTTCATTTGACAGCCCCAGGTGACCACCTTGTATCCTCGAGGCAGGATCGGCGTTTCTTCCAAAATCATAGGCTTTGAATAGTTTACCGGTGCATCCATTGCCGGTCTGTGAACGTAGAACCCGAAGTGAGAACATTCGAAGCGATTGCCATGATAATAGTCGGTATTGCGCTTACGGGCTGCGCTCGGGATGAGGTTGCGGCAAACACGGACAAAGCCGGTGACGAAATCGGAAAGGTAGCCGAGAGCGTCGGCGACACGGCTTCTCGGGTCGCCAACACCACCAAAGTGAAGAGCGCGCTGACGAGTTCGAACAAGATCGACGCAAGCCGGATCGACGTCGACACCTTGGAGGATGGATCGGTTTACCTGCGAGGATTTGTGGTTTCCGATGAAGACGTGCAAACCGCGGAGCGGATTGCGAAAGACATCGCAGGAGACGCGTATACGATCGAGAATCGGCTGGAAGTAAAACCCAAGCCGAAGTGACAAACGAGCCCCCCGATTCGAGTTCGGAGCAGGGGGCTCGATGGAATCTACTCGGCCAGCAGCTGCTTGACCGTGTCTTCGAGGACGGCCTCTGTCTTGCCCTTTGCAAAGCCGACCTGGACTTTTCGCACTTTGCCCGCCTTGTCGATGATGACGAACGTGGGAATGCCGCGGACGTTCCACGACTTAGCCAATGCGTCGTTATCCACAGTCACTAGGTACGTATACTTATGCTCCATGCCGTAGTTGCCGGCCGCCGTGTCCTTGTTCTCTCGCTCAAAGCAATTAGCCCGATAGCCACGAAACCCCTTTCACCATCTTTTTCGTGCAGGGCTTGAACACCGGGGGATGCGGCCTTGCACGGGCCGCACCAAGTGGCCCAAAAATCGACGAGGAACACCTTGCCCTTTAGGTCTTCGTTAGTGAACGCCTTGCCGTCCGCGCCGGCCACTTTTGAAAGCGGGTTTGTGCCCTCCATGTCGACCGGGCTTGCCGCCGGTTTTTCCTGGGCGATTACAAGAGTGGCAGCGATCGCGGCAACGGCAGCAAATGCATACTTTAGGTTCATTATTAGATCCTCCGGGAGGTTAGCGGATTCTACCAGGCATGCCAAACCCGGAGTTCCTTGCAAAAGAGACCGTAACCTGAGCTGGCCTCCGCGAGTATAAGAACTGTGCTGAAAAACCTGGTCGTCCCTTTGAAGGCGAAGCTGATGCTGCTCGCAGCAGGCGTTTATTTGATCTCGCCTCTCGACTTTATCCCCGACCTGTTCCCGGGCATCGGATTGCTCGACGATGTTCTAATCGCCCCAACGCTTGCATTCTTGGCGCTGAAGTCCATCCTCCAAGCTACGGCGAGGAGCAGGAAGAACTCGCCGCTTGCCCGCTGATAAGTTGGCGGAATGAACGGAAAGCCTCGGACCCATTAAGGTGACGAGGCTTTGATCTAGAACTAGACTCTCGCGAGTTCCGAGCCACAATGGCCGCACCGGCTCGCGCCGACGGGCACATCCATCAGACAATGGGAGCAGGCTTGCGTCGTTGGACCTGCCGGCGCACTCCTCTTCATCTTGTTCACGGCCTTCACGACCATGAAGATGGAAAAGGCGACGATCAAAAACCGGATGATCTCATTGACAAATTTGCCCCAATTAAGCGTGACCGCGCCTGCGCCGGAAGCCGCCTCTAACGTCGCATAGGGGCCCGCGGGCGTTCCCTGCTTCAGCACCGCGTGCAGG
Source organism: Armatimonadota bacterium (assembly GCA_013816225.1). Taxonomy (GTDB): domain Bacteria; phylum Armatimonadota; class Fimbriimonadia; order Fimbriimonadales; family ATM1; genus JACDEQ01. Next base: position 2,789 of record JACDEQ010000218.1, read on the forward strand.
TTCACAAAGTCGACGCCACCCATCGCCAAGCCGATCGGAGGCATTAATATGTCCGCAACCAGGGAGGCGACGACGGCGCCGAACGCTGCGCCGATGATTACACCGACAGCAAGGTCGATCATGTTGCCTTGCATCGCAAACTCTTTAAATTCCTTAAGCACGTGATTGTCCTCCTGAGAGCTCTGTCCGCCTTCAACAGTCGACGCTAGCCCAAGGACGTCCTGTCCAGCGCGATGGTCTCGGCAAAGCAAGTTAAGAAAAAAAACGGCCGCAAAATGTTTGCGGCCGCTTGTTAAACGTTTGGACCTTAGTTGCGACGTCTGCGAAGCAGAGCCAGAAGGCCGATTGAGAGACCAGCGATCGTTGCAGGTTCAGGAACTTGCTGAACGTTGAAGTTGTCGTAGAACACCGAATTGGCGTTGTTGGCAAAAAGGTCAGTTGCGCCGATGTTCTGCTGGCCACCGGCACCGCCGTACCATTCACCCTCTACCACTACTTGACCGTTGTAACGGGCGGTATGAGTGTTGTTGTCGAGGTCGATGAGTACGTCGATCGTCCTCCATACGCCCAAGTCGTAGGCGACTTGGGTTTCCGTGACGACATTGCCACTGCCACCAAGGTTGTGGATCATCCCGTCGCCGCTGTCGAAGACCATCTGGAGACTCCAGTCCTTCGGGTTCCCACCCGACGTGTAGGTGTTCATCAGGATGAAGTAGCTCTCGCCCGAATACTTCGTGGGAAGATAAACTTCAGTGGTGTAAAGCCACACGCCGCTGAACATACCGCTGTGAACCTGGACCAAGTCCGAAGCGCCGACGATGTCGACCGAGTTCGGCGCGCTTGAAGACTGCGCATCCGAAACCAACGCGCCGGCGCCGGGGTTACCGTCCCATCCTTCCCAGCCATTCATGCCGTGAAGCTGGTCGCCGGCGTTGTAGCTATCGAAGTTCTCGAACCACTGAGCTGAGGCGCCAACTGCAAGCACGGCAACAGCCGCGCTAACTAGTATTCTTTTCATTTTGCTCTCCTTCTTTTTTACGTGGCGCGACCAAAAATGAAGCCTGCGCCTGTGCACTTAAGCCGGTGCACATACTCAAGTATACGCATGTGAGGTGACAATTGCAACGCATTACGAAGGCTAATTCAAACTTAAGCTTCGGGCGGGCGTCGTAAGTGCCAATCGGTAGATCGCTGGAACTCCCTCGCTACGGCAAAGCAAGTGGCTTCGTCGAACGCCGGGGCGATGATCTGGCCGCCGAGAGGAGCCCCGTCCTCGAAGCCGATGGGAAACGCGATCGCGGGCCACCCGAGCAGATTCGCAGGTCCCGAGTCGCCCCCCATGTTTGCAAAACTCTTGTGGAAGGGCTGGTCGATGGGTGGGGCGGCGTGATAGAACACGGGCGTGAAG